>DASVIK010000469.1:0-3614 GCA_036382135.1 Candidatus Limnocylindrales bacterium
CCCGACGATGATGACCTCCATCCGACGCAGGTGGAGCAGGATGGCCGTCTCGGTCCGGGTGCCCTCCGAGGCCGGGTCGGCTTTGAAGGAGGGGACACAGATGATCGTGAAGTTCGGGGCGAACGCGGCGAGGTCCGCCGGATCCGGCCGCCGGAAGAGGTTCCGGACGAAGATGCTCGCCCAGGCCGTCTCGGTGTAGACGCGCAGCGACCGTCGATGCGCCGGCGCCGCACCGATGTGCAGGTCCTGGGCGTACAGGGGCCGGTCCGCCACGTACGAGACCAGGCGCGCCCGGAGCCGGTCGTAGTGCTCCTCGCTGATCGGGCGGTTGACCTCGCCCCACCAGATCTTGTCCGTGCTCCAGGGCTCCTCGACGATGAACTTGTCCTGCGGCGAGCGCCCGGTGTGCTTGCCGGTTCGGACCACGAACGGCCCCTCCGCGGCGACCACCCCCTCGCCCATCCGGATGGCGTCTTCGTACAGCTCCGCCACGGACAGGTTGGCGCGGACGGTGCGCCCGATCGGGTGACCCGTGGTCGCGCGACCGGGGGCGGATGCGGAGGCGGTCCTCGAGATCGTCGCGCTCATCGTCGTCTCCCTGATCGCGGCGGGCCGGCTCGACCGACCCGATTCATGCTCGGGACGTCGACCGGCCGCGCTTGGCTCGGGAGTGCTGGCCGTCAGGCCGGAGCGCTCGGGAGGGAGTCGGCTTCCGCAGTCGGCGCGATGGTACACCCGACTCCCGGATACCGGCCACGGGCTCGGTGACGAGCGGCACCGCACATGCGACCGGCCGTCGGTCGTCAGCGCGGCCTGCGGTACGTGCTCTCCGAACGGCGCGCGACCGGAATGACGCGGACGGTCAGGCGCCGTCGAGCGCCCGGGCGAGGTCGGCGATGAGGTCGTCGGCCGATTCGATGCCGACCGACAGCCGGACGAGTGCTTCGGGGACCTCGAGCGGCGAACCTGCGACCGAGGCATGGGTCATCACCGCCGGCAGCTCGATGAGCGACTCGACGCCGCCGAGCGATTCGGCGAGCGTGAACAGGCGGGTGGACTCGCAGATGGCGATCGCCCGCTCCCGGGCGGTCCGGCCGTGCGGGCCCCCGGCGGCCGGCACGAACGAGACCATCCCGCCGCCGGATCGCATCTGGCGACCCGGGCCCACGAGCCCCGCCGCTGCGTGCGCGTGGGCGCCCTCCGCCAGCCCCGGATAGGCCACCCGGGCGACGTCCGCCCGACCGGCCAGGAACGTGGCGACGGCCGCGGCGTTCGCCGCGTGCCGCTCGACCCGCAGCGCCAGCGTCCGCAGGCCGCGCAGCACGAGGAAGCAGTCGAATGGGCCGGGCACGGCGCCCATCGCGTTCTGCAGGAAGCGGAGCCGCTCGGCGATCGCGTCGTCGCTGGTGACCGCCACGCCCAGGACCGTATCGGAATGGCCGCTCAGGTACTTGGTCGCCGAGTGGAAGACGATGTCGGCGCCCAGGGCGAGTGGACGCTGGAGCGCCGGCGAGGCGAACGTGTTGTCGACGACGATGAGCGGCCGGCCCCCGCCCTCCCGATCGCGCCGGCGGACGGTCTCGGCGATGGCCGCGATGTCCACGACCTTGAGCAAGGGGTTGGACGGGGATTCGAACCACACGAGACGGGTCCGGCCGGTGAGGGCCTCCCAGAGCACGTCGGGGCCGGCCGCGAGGTCGACGTAGCGAGCCGCGACGCCCTTTGGGCGATGGACCCGCTCGAGGTACCGGAACGTGCCACCGTAGACGTCGTCGCCGACCACGAGTTCGTCGCCCGGGCCCGACAGCTCGGCGATCGCCGCGGTCGTGGCCGAGCCACTGGCGAAGGCGATCCCGTGCGCGCCGCCCTCCAGGGCCGCGACCGCTCGTTCCAGGCGCTCGCGGGTCGGGTTCTGGGTCCGCGCGTATTCATAGCCCCCGCGCGGCCGACCGACGCCGTCCTGCGCATAGGTCGCCGTCTGGTAGATCGGCGGCGCGACCGCGCCGGTCAGCGCGTCGGGCTCCTGGCCCGCGTGGACCGCGAGCGTGTCGAGCGACCAGCTCGGGTCGAGGGCGTGGCGCTCAGGTTCGGTCACGGGCGCATCTTCGCACGCGCCGACACGCCGGGATCACGCCGGCTGCGCGGCCACCTCCGGCGCTGCGGCCACGCTCATTGGACTCCGACGGAGCATCCGGACGATGACCGCGAGGCCCGAGAGAAGCATCGCGGCGCCCAGGGTGAACACGACCCCGGTCACGCCCGCTCCCACGGTGACGAACCAGCTCCACAACGTGGACGCGATCGGTTCGGGCGCGATCGGCGGGGTGTCGTTCGCGCCCGTCGCGAAGGCCTGGACGAATGCCGGCAGAAACACGATGGCGCCGCCGGCGACCGCGTAGGCGACGCCGAGGAGCAGGCTTCGAGACCACCAGGCCACGAGAGCGAGCCCGACGACTCCCGCCGCGGTGAGGACGTGCGCGATCGGGGTCAGGTAGAAGAACAGACTGCTGTTGAACGTTTGAGTGCCTTCCCGCTCCGCGTCCGCGAGCACGCGGGCGTCGAACCAGTGCGCGATGAGGACGGCGAGGACCGCCGCGAGCGCCGCGATCAGCGGTCGTGCGAACCGATTCATCACCCGGGTTCCCATATGAGTGGCTGGATCAGCGTGAGCGTCGGCTCGAGCGGGGACCTCGTCAAGTGCCACCCGTCACGGGACGACCGATCACCCGCCACGCGGGGATCAGATCGGCGGCGGCCAGTCCGTCTCGAAGACGAGCTCCTCCCCGTCGATCTCATCCCAGCGGGAGCCGACCTGCCGGAAGCCGAACCCGGCGACGGTGGCGAGCGAGGCCGCGTTGGTCGGTCCGACCGACGCCCGGAACCGGTGGGTCCCCTGCCCCGCCGCCCAATCGAGCATCGCCCGGACGGCCTCGGTCGCGTAGCCCTGACGTCGGAAGCCCGGCTCGACGTGATAGCCGAGCTCGACCGTTGGCGGCGTCCCGTCCGGCGGGGCATGGAAGCCGACCGAGCCGACCATCCGGCGCCGGCCCGTGGCCGGGTCCGTGTAGACCATCGCGCGGGCGAGCCAGACGATGCTCGCCGGGTCGGCGATCACCTGGTCGATGCGCATCGCGAACAGCTCGCCGAGCCGCTCCCGCAGGTCGGACGGAACCTCCGCGTCGAGGTCGTCGGCGACCGTGGCGAGATCGGTCCCGAGCGTGGCGCGCATCGCCCGCGGCGTGAAGGTCGTCAGCTCGAGGCGAGCGGTCGTGATCGGGATCGGAGCGAGGAGCTCGTCGTCGGCGGGCATCATCAGCCGGCATCATCGCATCGGGGCGCGGGTCGCCGTAGCGCCGGGGCCGCGCTCGGCACCCATCGGGCCGCGGGAGGTCCGGTCGGACGCTGTCGTCGAAGGCTTCGCGCCGCCGATGACGGCGAGGCCGTCATGCTGCGCGCAACGATCGGCACAAGGCCCAGTCGGAGGCACGGCCGCGCCCGTCCGACCCGGGAAGCCGCGTTGATCGAGCACGAACGCGATGGGGAGATGTGCCCTTGGGCGCTCGTTCGGCCGTCGCGGGCGGCCCTTGGGCGTGCGCTTGCCCGCGAAATGACGG
>DASVIK010000470.1:0-6901 GCA_036382135.1 Candidatus Limnocylindrales bacterium
TCGGACGTCCCGTTCTTCCTCGCCGGCGGCCCGGCCCTGGTCGAGGGCCGCGGTGAGCGCTGTACGCCGCTCGCCGCGATCCGTGGCGCACCGGCGGGCGTGCTCCTCGTGACGCCGTCGGTGGCCGTGCCGACCGCGGCCGTCTTCGCCGCCTACGATGCCGGGGCGCATCCGCGCGATCCGGGCGCCACCCGGCTCACCTCGGCGCACCTGGCCACGGAGATCGGCGCCGGCCTGTCCTCGGTCCGGCTCGTCGAGCGGGCCGGCGTCCTCGCAGTCGCCAACGACCTGTTCGCGGCCGCGGCGACCGTCGTCCCGGAGCTCATCCCGTTCCGTCGGGCGCTCGCCCGGCTCCTCGGTCGGCCTGTCGGCCAATCCGGCTCGGGTCCGACCGCGTGGGCGCTCTATCCTTCGCTCGCGGAGGCGGCCCTCGCCGCCGAGGCCGTCCGCGCGGCGATCCGCGACGGCACGGTCGGGATCCCGGGGGTCGGACAGCCGTCCATCATCGCCACGACGATCGCCAGCACGAAGGAGGTCGCATGAGCCGCGACGCCATCCGGACCAACGGCGCCCCGGCGGCCATCGGGCCGTACAGCCAGGGCATCACCACCGAAAGCCTCGTCTTCTGCTCGGGTCAGATCGGCCTCGATCCGACGACCGGCGAGCTCGTCGACGGGGGCGTCGAGGCGCAGGCGGAGCGCGCCCTCCAGAACCTCACGGCCGTCCTCGATGCCGCCGGATGCACGTGGGCCGATGTCGTGAAGACGACGCTCTTCCTCGCGGACATCGCGGATTTCGCCGCCGTGAACGCGATCTACGGCCGCCGGATGCCCGACCCACCGCCGGCGCGCTCGACGTTCGCCGTGGGAGCCCTGCCCAAGGGTGCCCGGGTCGAGGTCGAGGCGACCGCCATCCGCCGCCGGTGACCGGTCCTTCCACCGGGCGCCTCGCGCCATCCGAGCGTGAGGCCCTCATCGACCGCTACCGGGATGGCCACCGCGCGGTGCTCGACGCGCTCGCCGGCACGACCGAGGACGAGTTGAACGCACTGCCCGCCGCCCCGGACACCTGGACGGCGCGGATGGTCGTCCACCACCTCGCGGACAGCGAGATGATGTCGGCCATGCGGCTGCGCCGGCTCATCGCGGACGAGCACCCGGTCATCGAGGGGTACGACGAGCCGCGCTTCGCCCGCCGCCTGTTCTACGACGATCGGCCGATCGAGCCGGCCCTGGCCGCCCTCGCCGCCGCGCGCGCCACGACGCTCCAGATCCTCGAGCGGCTGTCGGACGAGCAGTGGGCCCGCGAGGGCGTCCACACGGAGTCGGGCCGTTACGGCGTTGAAGAGTGGCTGCGGATCTACGCCGCGCACGCCCACGACCATGCCGACCAGATCCGGCGCGCCATCTCCGTTGGCAGGGCGTAGCCGCGTCCGTGCGCCGCGTCCGTGCGCCGCGTCACCGCGGCGCCTTCGCTCGCGAGCCTTGCCCTTCGCTCGGGAATCCGTGCGCCGCGTCACCGCGGCGCCTTCGCTCGGGAGTCCAGCCCGGTTGACACCCCGGATGGGCCGCTCCTACGCTTTCGGAACCCGAAGATGACCAACCGAACCCCCATCGCCGGTCCGATCGCTCGCCCCCCGGCGCGAGGCCTGCGATGACCGACGCCCCGGCGCCCACCGAACGGGCCATCGCGCTCGTCCTCGCGGCCGGCCTCGGCACCCGGATGCGCTCGAAGCTGCCCAAGCTCCTCCACCCGCTGCTCGGCCGGCCCATGCTCGCGTACGCGCTCGACGCGGCCGTCGCCGCGACCGGGCGCCGGCCCGTCGTCGTCACATCGCCCGCGACAGCCGCCATCCGCGACGTTTTCGCGGAGGTCGCCGATTTCGGGCTCCAGCCCGAGCCGATCGGGACCGGCGACGCGGTCCGGGCCGGCCTGGGCGCCCTCCCGGCCGACGTGGACGTGATCCTCGTGCTCAACGGTGACGTCCCGAGGATGCATCCGGAGCTGCCCGCCGCATTGCTCGCGGAGCGGCGCGCCAGCGGTGTGGCCGTCGCGATCACGAGCGTGGAGACGCCCGAGCCGGGCTCGCTCGGACGGGTCGTCCGCGACGTGGCGGGCCAGGTCACGGCGATCGTGGAGGCCAAGGACGCGACGGAGGACCAGCTCGACATCGCGGAGATCAACGCCGGCATCTACGCGTTCGAGGCGGCCTGGCTGCGCCGTCGCATCGGCGACCTCCGCCCGTCGCCCGCGACCGGCGAGCTGTACCTCACCGACCTCGTCCGGTTCGCCCACGAGGACGGGGCCGGCGTGACCGCGATCGTCATCGAGGACGACGGCCGCCTGCTCGGCATCAACGACCGGCTGCAGCTGGCCGAAGCGGAGGGCGACCTGCGAGCCGAGATCAACGAGCGGCACCTCCTCGCCGGCGTGACGATGGACGACCCGTCGACGGCCTACATCGAGCCGACCGTGGAGCTGGCCCAGGACGTCACGATCGGGGCGAACGTCCGCCTTCGCGGCCGGACCCGGGTGGGGGAGGGGACGACCATCGGGGCCGGCTCGGACATCGTCGACACGGTCATCGGCCGGGACTGCCGGATCGTGTCCAGCGTCATCGAATCGTCGACGGTGGAGGACGAGGTCGACATCGGCCCGTTCGCGCACGTCCGTCCGGGCAGCTCGATCGGCAGTCGGGCGAAGCTCGGCAACTACGCCGAGATCAAGAACACGCGGCTCGGCGAAGGGGTGCAGCAGCACCACATGAGCTACCTCGGCGACGCCGACGTCGGCGCCCGGACGAACATCGGCGCCGGCACGATCACGGCCAACTACGACGGGACGCGCAAGCACCGGACGAAGATCGGCGAACGCGTCTTCCTCGGCGTGGACTCCATGCTCGTCGCCCCGCTCGAGATCGGCGATGGGGCGAAGACCGGGGCCGGTGCCGTCGTGACCCACGACGTGCCCGCCGGCAAGCTCGCTGTGGGCGTGCCCGCCCGGCTCCGGGAGCCGCGGCCGCCGGCGACCGGCGAGGGCGGCCCGGAGCGATGAACCTGCCGATACCCGAGCTCGTCGTCATCGTCCTCCTGACGATCCTGGAGGGGTTCTTCGTCGCGGCCGAGATCGCCCTCGTCTCGGTCCGCCGAAGTCGCGTCGAGCAGCTCGTGGACGAGGGGGTCCGCGGCGCCCGCCGCGTCCGGAGCCTCCTCGAGGACCCGGGCCGCTTCCTGGCGGTGAGCCAGCTCGGCCTCACCTTCCTGGGCTTCTTCGCCTCGGCGTTCGCGGCCGTCAGCCTGACCGCCCGGCTCACCGAACTCCTGCAGGGGGTCGAGCCGCTGCGCACGTCCGCCCAGCCGATCGCGCTCATCGTCGTCACCGCCCTGCTGGCGCTGTTCACGATCGTCTTCGGCGAGCTCGTCCCGAAAACGCTCGCCCTCGCCCATCCGGAACGGTTCGCCCTCACGGTCGCGCCGCCGATCGACTTCATCGCCCGGGTCCTGGGGCCCATCGTCGCGCTGCTCACCGGCACGACCCGCCGGATCACCCGCTTCTTCGGGGCCGACGTCACCGCGGAACAGCGGATCAGCGCGGAAGAGCTGATGCTCATCGTCGAGCGCGGCGGCGAGCAGGGCGTCCTCGAGGCCGAAGAGGAGCAGATGATCCACGCGGTCATCGAGCTCGGCGAGGGCCGCGTCCACGAGGTCATGGTGCCGCGCATCGCGATCGTCGGGCTCGACGTCGAAGCGACGTTCGAGGAGGCGACCGACGTCGTCATCGCCGAGGGCCATTCCCGGGTGCCGGTCTACAACGACAGCATCGATTCGATCGTCGGGATCCTGTACGCGAAGGACCTGCTGCCCTTCCTCAAGGACGCGACCGGCCCGCGGCCGGCCCTGCGGACCCTGTTGCGACCGCCGGTCTTCGTGCCCGAGAGCATGTCCATCGACGATCTGCTCCACGAGCTCCAGCGGCGCAAGGTCCACATCGCGATCGTGCTCGACGAGTACGGCGGGACGGCCGGGCTCGTCACGATCGAGGACCTCCTCGAGGAGATCGTCGGAGAGATCCAGGACGAGTACGACGTCGAGGAGGACATGATCGTCAAGCTCGACGACGACCGAGCGCGGATCGACGGCCGGGCCTCGGTCGACGACCTCGGCGAGGTGTGGAGCGACATCGACCTGCCGTCGCTGCTCGAGGACCGCGACGAGTACGACACGATCGGCGGGCTCGTGTTCCATCGGCTCGGCGAAGTGCCCACGCCGGGCGCCGTGGTGACGCTCGACGGAATCACCCTCACGGTCGAGTCGACCGACGGCCGGCGGGTCCGCAAGGTGCTCGCCGTCCGCGAGCCGCGCGACCGCGAGGGCTCCCGGTTCGACGACGACGATCGCTGATCGCGCCGCGGCCAGACGCATGGCGAAGGACCTGCCGCGAGCGGCGCCGCCACGCTACCCGCCCAAGCCGCGCCGGGGCGACCGGGTGGCCATCGTCTCGCCCTCGTCCGGCCTCCCCGGCGCCTTCCCGGTCCCGTTCGAGCTCGGACTGACGCGCCTGCGCGACGACTTCGGCCTTATCCCGGTCGAGTACCCGACGACGCGCCGGATGGGCTCGAGCCCGATCGATCGGGCCGCCGACCTGCACGCCGCGTTCTCCGACCCGACGATCTCCGCGGTCGTGAGCAGCATCGGCGGGGATGACCAGATCACCGTCCTGCGTCACCTCGATCGCGACCTCTTCGCGGCCAACCCCAAGCCCTTCTTCGGCTACAGCGACAACACGAACCTGCTGACCTTCCTGTGGAACTGCGGCATCGTGGGATACCACGGCGGATCGGTCATGGTCCAGTTCGGCCGACCGGGCGCGATGCACCCGCTGACCCGTGTCTCGCTCGAGACCGCGCTGTTCACCACGGGCCCGTACGAGCTGTCGCAGCCCGACGCGTACGGCGACGTCGACCGCCCGTGGACGGACCCGGCGACTTTCGAGTCGGAGCCGCCGCTCGAGCCCGCCGATCCGTGGATCTGGCAGGCGGCCGACCGGGTGGTGGAGGGGATCGCCTGGGGCGGCAACCTCGAGATCCTCTCGTGGCTCGCCATCGCCGATGCGGAGATCGGACCGCCGGAGGCGTACGAGGGCGGCGTGCTCGTCCTCGAGACCTCGGAGGAGATGCCGGGCGCGACGGAGGTCGAGCGCGTCCTGCGCAGCCTCGGCGAGCGCGGGCTCCTCCGATCGTTCGCCGCCGTGCTCGTCGGACGCCCCAAGGCGTGGAGCTTCGAGCGGCCGCTGGACCCGGACGAGAAGCACGCCTACCGCCGTGGCCAACGCGCCGCGATCCGGGCGGCGTTCGATGCCTATGGCCGGGACCCGGTCATCGTCTTCGACGTGGACTTCGGGCACACGGACCCGCAACTCGTGATCCCGATCGGAGGCCGGATCCGCGTCGACGGTCCGGCCCGCCGGATCGTCGTGACGTACTAGAACCCCGTGCGCCGGGTCACCCCGGCGCCTTCGCTCGGGAGTCTTGCCCGGGTGCCCTCAGCGAACGGAGAGGTCGAGGCGGAGGACGATCTCGCCCTCCTCCACCTCGCCGGTGGGCGTGAAGCCCAGCCCCCGGTAGAACGGCCACGGTTCGCCGTCGCCGGGCTGGTAGCTCGTGAACAGCTCGGTGGCCCCGCTGGCCCGGATCAGGTCCACGACCCGTGCCAGCGCTGCCCGCCCGTAGCCGCGCCGCTGGTGGCGCTCGTCGATGAGCAGCCGCCACAGGAACCACGGCCCGATGATGCCCGGGGCGGGCGTGACGTCCCAGCTGAGCATGACGAAGCCGACAGGCTCGTCGCCCGCGTAGATCGCCCGGTACCAGGGCTTGCCCTCGGGGGTCGTCGCCGCGTCCTCGAAGGACTTGGCGACCGAGGCGACGAAGAGCTCCTGGTCGGACCGGACACGAAGCGCCTGGATCGCGTCGCGGTTCTCGTCCCTGATCTCGCGCAGCGTCACCGCCGGCGTCGTCATCGTGTCAGCCACGCGCCGTCCGCTCCTAGGCGGAGATCACCCGGACGATGATCGACTCGAGCGCCTCGCGGGCCTCCGGCTGGACGACGCCGGCCGCGTCGAGCTCGGCGATCGCCTCGTCCCGGTAGCGGCGGGCCTGATCGCGCGTGTAGTCGCGTGCGCCGGTGCGCTCGAGGATCGCGACGGCCTCGGCCACCTCGTCGACGCTGGGCGACGACGTCGAGTAGAGCGTCATCAGGCGCGCCCGCTCCTCGGCCGACCCGTGTTCGATGGCGTACAGGACCGGCAGGGTCTTCTTGTGGCGGGCGAGATCGGACGGTTCCTTGCCGGTGGCCTGTTCGGCGCCCCAGATGCCCAGCAGGTCGTCGTTGAGCCGGAAGGCGAGGCCGAGCGCCCAGCCGAACGCGCGATACCGCGCGATCACTTCCTCGTCGTCGGTGGCGAGGAGCGCCCCGGCCTCGATCGACGCGGCGATGAGCGCGGCCGTCTTGCGGCCGATCATGTCGAAGTAGAGCTCGACCGACATCGCGGTGTCGTGCTCGGAGGTCCAGATGTCGATGTACTGGCCCTCGCACAGCGCGAGACACGTGAGGTCGTACAGGCGCATGAGCCGCAGGACCTTCGCATCGGAGAAGCCCAGGTCCGTGAGCCGGTGGAGCGCGATCCGGCTGAGGGTGAACAGGGTGTCGCCCGTGTTGATCGCCTGCGGGATGCCGTGGATCGTCCAGAGGGTCGGGCGATGGCGGCGCTCCGTGTCGCCGTCCTCGATGTCATCGTGGACGAGGCTGAAGTTGTGGCCGAGCTCCACGGCCGCCGCACCGGGCAGGGCGGGCTCGAACTCACCGGTGATGCTCGCGTAGGCCAGCAGGCCGAGCAGCGGGCGCAT
>DASVIK010000471.1:0-3013 GCA_036382135.1 Candidatus Limnocylindrales bacterium
AACGAGAAGTACGACGAGGCCCGCGTGCCCTCGACCGCCGATGTGCCCGCCGCCGTCGACGCCCTGGAGGGCTGGCTGGACGCCGGGTACCGGGTGGTCACGCTCAACGATGAGGCGCTGTCGCCGGCGATCCTCGGCGTGCTATGCACCGAACTCGAGCGCCGGGAGACCACAGCCCGCTACCCAGGCTTCCGCTGGATCTGCCGATCGAAACTCGAGCTTGCGTTCACACCTGCGCTCTTCGGGCGCATGCGCCGGACCGGCTGCGCCGAGGTCCTGTTCGGCCTGGAATCCGCTTCCGAGCGTGTCCGGGTCCTGATGGACAAGCACGTCGCGGGCCTGGACCGAGCCGCGATCCTGGCCATCGTCGGGGCGGCCGGTGACGCGGGGATCGGCGTGCATCTCAACGTCATCGCGGGCTTCCCCGGTGAGGCGAGCGAGGAGCTCGTCGAGACGATGATGTTCCTGAGCCATGCGCTGGCGGACGCGCCGCGCGCCACGTACATCGTGAACGAGTTCGTGGTCTTCCCCGCCACCCCGGTGGCCCGGGAACCCGCCCGGTTCGGGATCGAGCTCATCGACGGACCGGGCGACATGGTGCCGCTCATCCCCCACCAGGCGCTGGAGTCGTGGGCCCGCGAGGCCGCGACGATCCGCCGCCAACTGCCGGGTCTCCGGGCACAGGTCGCCGCCGATCTCGGGTGGTCGTGGCTGCGCGACGACCCCGACCGGGAGGCGGCGCTGCGACTGTACTTCGGGACCGGCCACGGAACGCTGCTCAAAGCGCACGACGTCGATCTGCGGACGATCCGATCCGGCCGGGTGGCCGTGGCATGAGGAGGGTGTGATGGCCGGATCCGATGTCTTCCTGACGGGGGCGACCGGCTTCGTCGGGCCGGCCGTGGTCGCCGAGCTCGTACGCTCCGGCCGAAGCGTCACTGCGCTGGTCCGCGACCCCGTCGGGATCGAGGGTGCCCAGACCGTCGTCGGGATGCTGGGCATGCTCGATGGCGCGGCGGATGCCGTCGCGGCTGCCGGCGCCGTCGTCCACCTGGCCAGCCAGCGGTCGGCCGATCGGGAGCGGGTCGTGTACGACGACGTCCTGGGCACCGGCGAGCTGCTCGACCTGTGGAAGCGCGGCCCGTTCGTGTACAGCAGCACCACGACCGTGCACGGCATCCCGCGCGGCATCCTCGACACGGATACCCCCGTTCGCATCGACGACTGGTATGACGCCGGCAAGGCCGTCAACGAGTTCCAGGTCCGGGCGGCCGCGCGGGCCGGGGTCGCAGAGCGAGGACCGGGGATCAGCCTGCGGCCGACGCTCTACTTCGGCAGGGCGCACCGGCCCCCGGAACGACAGTACCTCGAGTGGTTCCTGCGGCGCGCTGCCGGCGGCCACGCCATCGCCTTCGTCTCCGAGGAAGCCATGGCCACGGTCGGGGCGGCCTATGTCGGGACCGAGGACTTCGGCCGGGCGGTCGTGGCCGCCCTCGGTCTGACCGAGTCGGGCGAGTTCCCCGTCGCGAGCGGCTTCGTCACGTGGCGCGACCTGTTCACGGCGATCAACAAGGCTGCGGGCGGGACCGGGCGGACCGTCATCCGGCCCAACGGTCCGGAGAACCCGGACGAATTCCCCGTCCCGAATTCACGCACGGAGCTGGATCATTCGGCGTTCGTGCAGCGCTCGGGCTGGCAGCCGCGCCAGGGCCTCGAGGAGCTCGTGGACGCGTTCGTCCGTGGGGAGCGCGAGGCGGGTCGACTGGACTGAGGCGGGCGGACCCGGCCGACAGGTCTCCTGCAGGCCGGTGGGCGCGGCCCGGGCGAGTGCGGCGGGCCGCGGTCGAGATCGACATCGCGGCCCACCGCGGTTGAGCCCTGGTGGCCTCTTCGCCGGTGAATCGAACCGGACGGTGGGGACGGGCCCGCGATCGACGGCCGGTGCCCGAAGGCAGCCTCAGGACCACCTTCGTACCCCGGCTGTCGGGCGGTTCCGCACGACAGCCTCGAGCTCCCTCACAGAGTACTCCCGGTCTGGCCGTGCCGCGACCGTGCCGTCCGGCCCATACGATCGCCCGGAATCGCCGTGCTATGCTCCGCGCCCCTGCCGCCGGGATCGGCGGGTGATCGCGGAGGTCGAGTGGGCGAGCCACGCACCGGGACTGACGTCGGAACGGCGCGTCCCGCCTCGCCCGCGACCGGACGACGCGCACCCGCCCGCCGCAACGTGACCGGCCAGCTGGCCCTCGAGCTCCCATTCGACCTGCCCCGGCTCGCGCTGGCCACGGAGTGGAAGGACCAGCAACGGCTGTGGGGTCCGAGCCTCCACCCGATGTGCTCGTACCTGGCCAGCTTCCCGGCCGCCCTTGCCCACGCGTTCATCGCCCGCTGGTCGCGGCCGGGCGACGTGGTCCTCGACCCGTTCAGCGGGCGGGGCACGACGCCGCTCCAGGCGTGCGCCGAGGGCCGGATCGGCGTCGGGAACGACCTGAACCCGTTCGCCCACCTGCTTACGGCGTCGAAAGTGGATCCGGCCGGTCAGGCGGAAGCTCGCACCCGGCTGACCGCCCTGCGGCTCGGCTGGGTGGGGGTCGCCCCGGGCTGGCTCGACCTCGCCGGACGCGTGATCGCCGACGCCGGTGCCGGCACGGCGCGCATCCCGACCGCCGGCACGGGACGCGGGCCGGATGCGGGCGACGAGATCGTCCCGGCCGAGGTCGCGCTGGCGTTCCACCCGCGGACCCTGGCCCAGCTCCTGTTCGTCCGGTCGTCTCTCCAGCTGGACCAGCGGGTCGATCGCTTCCTCGCCGCGGGTATCACCGGCATCCTCCACGGCAAGTCGCAGACGTACCTGTCCGAGCTCATGCCGAACACGTTCAGCATGGCCCCGCGCTACGTCCGCGAGTTCGTATCCCGGACCAGCTTCCACTCGCCCGAGCGAGACACCTTCACCCTGCTCGAGGACAAGGTCCGCCGTCTCTACCGCCAGCCCGTGCCGGCCGCGCGTGGGATC
>DASVIK010000472.1:0-5184 GCA_036382135.1 Candidatus Limnocylindrales bacterium
GTTCATCCCCGAGTCGGAGATGCCGACCGACGAGCTGGCCGCCTACGACCGGATGTACCTCGACCATGGGATGACCGCGACGTGGGACGGATCGGTCTCGATCCTCGCCGCGTCGGTCGTGGGCGGCGGCACGACTGTCAACTGGATGACCTCGATCCCCGTCCAGCCCGCGGTGCGTACGGAATGGGCCGGCGCCGACGGCATCGACGGCATCGACGGGCGGGAGTTCGACGACGATCTGGCGGTCATCGAACGGGAGATCGGCGTCCAGGCCCCGCCCAACCTCCCGGCCAAGGATGCCGCGATCCTGCGCGGGGCGACGGCGCTCGGCTGGGAGGCCGCTGAGACGCGGCGCAACGGTGTCGGGTGCAGCGACTGCGGGTCGTGCTCCTTCGGCTGCCGGCGGGGCGCGAAGCAGGGCGGCCTGCGCGTCCACCTCGCCGACGCCTGGCGGAACGGCGCCCGGGTCGTGCCCGACGCGCGCGTCGAGCGGGTGATCATCGCCGGCCGTCGTGCGGCCGGCGTGGAGGCGCGCCTGGCGGACGGCCGGACCCTGACGATCCGCGCCCCGCAGGTCGTGCTCGCCGCCGGTGCGCTCCGGACCCCCGGGATCCTCGAGCGGAGCGGCGTGCGCCATCCGGCCGTCGGGCGATTCCTGCGGTTGCACCCGGTCGCGGTGATCGGGGCCTTCATGCGCGACGACGTCACGATGTGGTCCGGGACCACCCAGGCGGCCCGGTCGCTCGAATGGCTCGAACCCCGGACGCCGGACGGTTCGGGCTTCGTGGTCGAGTCGGCGCCCGGCCACCCGGGGCTCATCGGCCTCGCCTTCCCGTGGGAATCGACGGCCGGCTTCCTCGAGATCATGAACCGGGTCCGCCAGATCGCGCCGCTCATCGCGATCGTCCGCGATACCGGGCCCGGCGGCCGTGTCCGGTCGACGGGGAGCGGCGGGGTCCGGATCGACTATCGGATGGGCCCCGTCGAGACGGCCACCCTCCGGCGCGGGCTCGTGGAACTGGCCCGGCTCGGCCGGGCGGCCGGGGCCCTCGACCTCGTGGCGCTCGGGACGCCGCCGGCGTGGTACCGGCCGAGCGGTGGCCCGGACACCCAGGAGCGCACGTTCGCGGCCTACGTCGAGCGCCTGGCGACATTCGACTTCGCGCCCAATCGGGGCATGGTCTTCTCGGCCCACCAGATGGGCACGGCCCGGATGGGGGCGGACCCGAGCGACCATGTCGTCGACGAGCGCGGGCGGGTCCGCTCCGACGGGCGCGGGACCGTCGTGCCGGGGCTCTACGTCCGTGACGGCTCGCTGTTCCCGACCGCGATCGGGGTCAACCCGATGATCACGATCATGGTGCTGGCCCGCCGGGTGGCCCGGACGGTGGTCGCCGAGGCTTGATCCCTCAGGTGCGCTCGGGCAGGCGGTCGGTCGCCGCGGCGGGTGACGGCGACGCGGGCAACGGCGCGGCGGCCGGCGCGCCGCCGATGGCCGCCCGTTGGTCGAGCGGGAACTCGAGGGCCGGTTCGCCGACCTCGATCGTCTCGACCGCATCGCTCCCGCCGCCCGAGCGGCTCCGGGCGGTGACGATGATCGCGACCGCGGCGACGATGACGACGCCGGCCACGACCGTCCGCGCCGAGAGCTCCTCGCCGAGCAGGATGGCGCCCAGGAGGAACGCGACGATCGGATTGACGTACGCGTACGTGGCGATCTTCGTGAGCGGCGCGACCCGGAGCATCCAGACGTACGTCGTGTAGGCGATGCCGCTGCCGACGAGCACGAGATACGCGAACGCGAGCCATGAGCGACCGGTCACCGCGGCGGGCGAGAAGCCCCGGAGCTCTCCGCTCGCCAGGGCCAGGACCGCCAGCACCAGCGCCCCGCAGAGCATCTGGACGGCAGTCGCGACGAGGGGCCGGTGCGGCAACCGCGCCCGGTGCGACGAGTAGAGCGAACCGGATGCCCAGAGGATCGGCGAGAGGAGCACCGCGGCGAGACCGCCGGCCGAGATCGCGAGCGCGCCCTCGCCGGTCGGGGCGACGAGGATCACCACGCCCACGAGCCCGATGACGATGCCGACCAGGACCAGGCGCGACGTCCGCTCGCCGAAGACGACGCGCCCGAGCACCGCGACCCACAGCGGCATGAGCGCGATGAGGAGCGCGGTGATGCCGGCCGGAACGGTCTGTTCGCCGAGGGCGACCATGCCCATGCCTCCGCCGAGGAGGAGGGCGCCGACGATGAACGAGTCGCGGAACTCGATCCGGCTCATCCGCAATGCCGAAGGACCGTCCCGGGCCACGCTCCAGGCGAGCAGGAGGAGTCCGGCCAGCAGGAACCGGGCCGACGCCATGACGAACGCCGGGATCGTCTCGACCGAGACCCTGATCCCGATGTAGGTCGAGCCCCACACGAAGTAGAGCGTGAGCAACCCGAGCCAGACCGCGGCGGTCGAGGCCGCCGGCCGGGAGGGTGCCGGGCTTGTCATAGTCGAGTGGTCCAAGGGGGCAGGATAGCAAGTCGCGGGACGGCCGTCACCCCGAGGCGTCGGTCCCCCGGGCCTGCCGTCAGGCGGCGTGGGCGACGGGCCGGCAGACCTTGCAGGGCCGATAGCCCGAACGGGCGGCCTCGTCCATCGATCGGAACGTCATCCGGTGGCGGTCGGTGACCCGCCGGGCGTGATGGCAGGTCGGATGGCAGACGATGCGGGTCGTGTCCGAGCCGAAGTACCGGATCCCCGCCCGGGCGAGGCGCTCGAGCTCGTCCGGATCGGCGCCTTCCCAGGCCAGCAGGGCCCGCTTGTTCTCGGCACCGCCGAGCGAGTACTGGCCGATATGGCCATCGGACCGGACGACCCGGTGGCACGGGATGAGCAGGGGTACCGGGTTGTGGCCGAGCGCCGTGCCGACCGCGCGGACCGCCGCCGGATGGCCGATCTCGCAGGCGATCCAGCCGTACGGCCGGACCTCGCCGCGCGGGATCTCCAGCGCCTTGCGCCACACGGCCTGCTCGAACTCCGTGCGGCCCCGCAGGTCGACGTCGATCCGGACGCGACGGTCGCCCGCGAGGCGGCGGGCGATGGCCCGGGCCAGGCTGGGCGGCAGCGCCTCCACGCGCCGGATCGGTCGGTCGAACGCCCGGCGGAAGGCGGCCTCGAAGGCGGCCGCGTCCGGAGCCGTCATGAGGGCCGAGACGCCGCGCCCGTTCCAGGCCACCCAGACCTGCCCGATGGCGCTCGGCAGCGCCGCATAGACGTCGGCCAGGCCGACCGCTGCGAGCGTCGCCGGCAGCAGCGTGGGCGGCGCGCTCGTCCGCAGCTCGCGAAGGGAGTCCTCGACCTGCGACAGGCCCGTTCCGGGCCCGCTGGTGGATGTGTTCATGCGATCGACTCCTGGCGCTGGTCCGCCTCGACGGCGGCGCGAAGCAAGGCCAGGCCCCGGTGGACCTGGGCCTTGACGGTGCCCTCGGGACGCCCGAGGACGTGGCTCATCTCCTGGTAGGACAGGCCGTCGACGTGCCGGAGCACGACGGCGGCGCGATAGAGGACGGGCAGGCGACCGACGAGGTCGGCCCAGTGCTCCGTCGCCTCGCGGTTGGCGGAGCGCTCGTGCGGCGTGTCGGCGGCCGGGGCGGGAAGGCGTTGATCGTCGAAGCCGCCAGAGACGACAGCCATCAGGGTCCGGGTGCGTCGGCGGTAGCGGGTGCGACACAGGTTGAGGACGATCGAGGAGAGCCACGGCCGAACCTCGAGGTCCTGGATCCGCTTGGCCTCATAGCCACGCAGGGCCCGATACACGCGGACGAATCCGTCCTGGACGACTTCCTCCGCGTCGGCGGCGTCGCCCAGGAAGCGCAGGGCAAGGCTGAAGAGGCGATCCTGGTGGGCGCCGACGAGCGCCTCGAACGTCCCGTCGAGGTCGGCTGCGAGTCCCGGCCGGAGGTCTTCGTCCATCGCCCCATTGAACACCGCGCGCGGTCGGGCGGTTGCATCTTTGCGAGGGGCGGGCGTGGGCGTGGGCCGGGCGACCCTCCGGTAGGATGGCGGGCGTCCGGGTGACCAGTCCACGAAGGGAGGTCCGATGCCCGCAGGCGCACCCGACCTTCACGGTCGACCCTCCCGCCACGCGATCACGGCGGGCTTCCTGGCGCTCGTCGCCTGGGCGGCCGTCGTCGTCTTCTCGGAGCCGTGGGGCCGGGAATGGGGGACCGGCCAGGACGCGCGGTGCTACTACCAGGCGATGCTGTCGGACCCGTACCTCCACTCGAACTGGACGGACCCGATCGCCTACGTCTACTCTCCCGCGTTCCTCCAGCTCGTGACACCGCTCACCGCCCTGCCGTGGCAGTTGTTCATGGCCGCGTGGACGGCGATCCTCATCGGCGCCGTCTGGTACCTGTGCGGGCCGCGGTTCTTCGCGCTGGGCCTGCTCATCGGGGCGATGGAGATCGCCGGCGGCAACATCCACCTGCTCGAGACCGTGGCGATCGTCGTGGGCTTCCGATTCCCGGCGGCCTGGGCGTTCGTGCTCCTGACGAAGATCTCGCCCGGCGTCGGCCTCCTCTGGTTCGCGGTCCGGCGGGAGTGGCGCTCCCTGGCGATCGCCCTGGGCGCGACGGCGGCGATCGTGGCGGTGTCGGCGATCTTCATGCCGGCCGCCTGGCGTCAGTGGGTCGACGTGCTCACGCAGGTCGCCGGCCGCGACGGGACCTGGGCGGCCGTGCCGATCCCGTTCCTCGTCCGCCTGCCGTTCGCGGTCGCGCTCGTCGTCTGGGGCGCGCGCACGGACCGTCGATGGGTCGTCCCGGTCGCCTCGATGATCGCCTTGCCGGCCCTGTGGTACGGCGGCCTCAGCATGGTCCTGGGCACGATCGCGCTCCGTCGCGACACACTCTCTGGCCCAGGCTGGAACCCGTTCCGCCGCGGGACATGGGGTCCGGCCCGGCTCGCGCCGGCCGCGGCTTGAGGGTCCGCCGGCGGATCAGGGCACGCAGTCGCCGGGGACGCCAGGACCGGGCGCCGGCCCGAGGATCGGCGGGCCCGCCCACATGTCGAACCTCCCGCACGTGAGGTCGACCCGTGCGCCGACGCCGCGGGCCCCCGAGTCCTGCTGCGCGACGTCACCCGGGTGGACCGTCATCGTCGTGAGCACCCGGCCCGAGGCGGTCCGCGCTTCGAC
>DASVIK010000473.1:0-5610 GCA_036382135.1 Candidatus Limnocylindrales bacterium
GCTTGGGGCGCGCCGGCTCGGCGCGTTCGAGTCGCTGTGACGTCCCGCGTCGGCCGGCTCGGCATCCGCCTCGCGACGCTGGCGGTCCTGGCGTTCCTGTACGTCCCGATCGGGGTCATCGCGCTGTACGCCTTCAACGAGTCGCGGTCCCAGACCTGGCCGATCGCCAACTTCACGACGGACTGGTTCGGGGTGGCCTTCGCGAACTCCGACCTCCACGACGCCCTGTTCCTGTCGATCTGGGTGGGTCTCGTGGCGACCTTCATCGCGCTCGTCCTCGGCACGCTGGCCGCGCTCGCGCTCCATCGCTTCCGGTTCTTCGGCCGCGACGCCGTGTCGTTCATGTTCGTCCTGCCGATCGCCCTGCCCGGCATCGTCACGGGCATGGCGCTGAGCGCGACGATCAATGCCTCGGCCGTCGGGTTCTCGGCCTTCACGATCGCTGTCGGCCATGCCACGTTCTGCATCGTCGTCGTGTTCAACAATGTCATCGCACGGCTCCGGCGGACGTCGCGCTCGATCGAGGAAGCGTCGATGGACCTGGGCGCCGACGCCTTGCAGACGTTCCGCTACGTGACGTTCCCGATGGTCCGGACCGCGCTCCTGGCCGGCGGCCTCCTCGCGTTCGCACTCTCCTTCGACGAGATCGTCGTCACCCGATTCACGGCCGGCACCGACTCGACCCTGCCGATCTGGATCTACAGCCAGCTCTTCCGAGCCACCCAGCGACCGATCGTCAACGTGGCGGCCCTCATCGTCATCGTCATCTCGATCGTCCCCGTCTACCTCGCCCAGCGGCTCGGGTCCGATACGACCGGCGTCACCAGCCGCTGACGGTCGGGCCGCCGACGGCTGTCGCTGGTGGTCTCAGGCCCAGCGCTTGCCGGTGTCGTCGAACAGGGCCCAGCGCTTGCCCCTCCGGAGCCCGTCGAGGGTGCCGGCGGGCTGCGCCGGTCCGGCCGCGAGGGCCGCGATGAGCGGCCTGCCCGCCTGGCTGGGGAGGCCGAAGCCGTCCGGCGCGGAGGATCCGGCGAACGCGGCCACCCAGAGCAGGGCGACGACCGCCACCGATCGACCTCGAGGCATGGGGCACCTCCGGCGTGCCCTGGCGGAGTCCGGGTGCCGGAGAGGCACCGCTCGACCCTCGCCCCGGGAGTCTGGCCGACCGCGCTTAGCTGCGACTTACGCGGCGCCCGGCGGGGTGACGACCCACGTCACATCGACGGCTTGTGGCCGGGCGCCAGGATCCGCTCCGGGTCCTCCTTGAAGTCGAGGAGGCAGCCCCGACCGCAGAAGTAGTAGGTCGTGCCCTTGTATTCGAACGTCAGCGCCGGAGGGGTCGTCTCGACCTCCACCTCCATGCCGCAGACGGGATCCTTCACGATGGTCATCGGCGCACCTCGATCGGTCGACTGAGTACTCCCCGGGAGTATACGCCGAGCCGAGGGCGCCGACCCCGGCCGGACGCCGATCCGGCGAACGCGGCGCGGCCGCACGGTTACCATCTGTCGATGAGCGAGTCCAGTCGGGCCGATGCGCGCGCCGCGCTCGAAGGCGAGCGCGCCCGCTTGCGCGAGGAGCTCGCGTCCACCATCGAGGCGCCGGGCCAGATGACGTACGGCTCGCAGGCCGCGGCCGCGACCCATGTCTTCGAGCAGCAGCGCGACCTCGCCCTGCGCGATCGGGCGATCGCGCAGCTGGCCCTCGTGGAGACCGCCCTCGCCCGCCTCGACGCCGGCACCTTCGGGAAATGCACGCGCTGCGGCAAGCCCATCGCCGCGGCACGACTCGAAGCCCTGCCGTGGGCCGAGCACTGCATCGACTGCGCCCGACTCATCGCCCAGGGCAAGGGCTGACGGGTCGGCCGTGACCGCCTCGCCGGTGCGCGACCCGGGCGGACCCGATCTCGAGGGACTCGTCGGACTGGACCGGATCCGGGCCGCGGCGGAGACGCTGCGCGGAGTGACAGCGCGGACGCCGCTCGTGCCGTTCGGGCCACCCGACCGGCGGCACTACCTCAAAGCGGAATCGCTCCAGCCCATCGGCGCGTTCAAGCTGCGCGGCGCCTACGTCGCGATCGCCTCGCTCTCACCGGCCGAGCGGGCCCGCGGCGTGATCACGTACTCGTCGGGCAACCACGCCCAGGGCGTCGCCCGGGCGGCGCGCCTGCTCGGAGCGCCGGCCGTGGTCGTGATGCCGTCCGACGCGCCGGCCCTCAAGGCGCGACGAGTCGCGGCTGACGGCGCCGAGATCGTCGTCGTCGGCACGGCCAGTGAGGAGCGGCGGGCCGTGGCCGAGCGGCTGGCCATCGAGCGTGGCCTCCACGTGATCCCGCCCTACGACGACGACCGGATCATCGCCGGCCAGGGCACGTGCGGCCTGGAGATCGTCGAGGACCTGCCGGACGTCGAGGCCGTCCTCGTGCCGATCGGCGGCGGCGGCCTCATCTCGGGTATCGCGGCGGCGGTCCGGGCGATCCGCCCGGCGGCGCGGATCATCGGCGTGGAGCCCGAGCTCGCCGCGGACGCCCGCGACTCCCTGCTGGCCGGCCACATCGTCGAGTGGCCGGCCGAGCTCGTGAGCCGGACGATCGCCGACGGGACGCGGACGCAGGCCCTCGGGCGGCGGACGTTCGCCCACATCCTCGCCCTGGTGGATCGGATCGTGACGGTCTCCGAGGCCGAGATCGCGGCGGCGGTCCGCCTCGCCGCCGAGGAGTCGCGCCTGGTCGTCGAGCCGTCGGGCGCGCTCTCGATCGCGGCGCTCCGCTTCCACGCGGTCGAGGCCGGCCTCGACCCGGGCGACGGAGGCGGTCGCGGGGCGACGCTGGTCCGCCCCGTCGTGGCCGTCGTCAGTGGCGGCAATGTCGACCCGGACCTGTATCGCGGCTACCTCGAGGCGCCGATCCCCGGCTGATCCGGCCCGACGGCGAGCGCATCGACGAGCGCGTGCGCTACTTCGCGTTCTGGTCCTCGGCGGCGGCCACGGCACGCTCGCCGGCGAGCCGGTCGGCGAGCACGGTCTCGCGGGCGTGGATCGCGGCCAGCTGCGCGTCCGCGTGCGCCTCGCGACGACCGGTGTTGCGCTCCTCGAAGCGCATCCAGCCGGCGATCACCAGGACGATGGCGCTGACGAAGACGAGGTCGCCGATGATCCACATGAGGCCGCCGGCGAGGCGCTGGTCGACGAGGGCGCTCGGACCCCACGTGAGCTGGAGGTTCGCGTAGTGAGCGTAGAGCGGGGCCGACGCGCTGTAGATCGCCAGGGCGAGGAACGTGTTCTGGGGCATCTGGAGGAAGAGGTACATCGCCCGGACCGGATGGGGCATCCGCCAGGGCGCCGGATCGAGGGCGATGGCCGGCCACCAGAAGAGGAGGCCCGCCGCGAGGAAGAGCAGGTGCTCCAGGTCGTGGATGAACGGTTCCTCGAGGGACCGCTCGAACAAGGGTGAGAAGTGCGTCCCCCACATGACCGCCGCGAACAGCGCCCAGGAGACGACCGGGAACGCGAGCACCCGCACGATCCGGCTGTGGAGGACGGGCAGGATGAACCGCCGCCGGGGCTCGGTCCGGGTGACCCGCAGCAGCAGGGTGATCGGGGCGCCGAGCGCCAGCAGCGGAGACGCGACGAGCGTCAGCAGGACGTGCTGGAGCATGTGGTCCGAGAACAGCGTCGTGTCGTAGCGTTCGACGATCGACTGGAGGGCGATCTCGATCGTCGCCAGGCCGGCCAGGAACGCGACGGCACGTGCCCGGGGGACCGGGTTGGCGGGGTGCGCCGCGTCCACGTGATGGACGGCCCACAAGTAGGCCGCCGCGACGAGGACGAGCGGGATCGCGATGAGCGGATCGAACCCCCAGTCGAGCAGCACGTCGGCCGGCACGGGCGGAACGAGCGAGTCCGCACCGTGGGCCAGGACGCTCATCGGCGCGACCGCCGCGACGGCCACCACCGCCGGCACGCCGACGGCCGACGCGAGGGCGAACGAGCGGGCGCGGAGTCCGAGTCTCACGGGGCCGTCATCGTGCCACGGAATGCCGGAAGACGGTCACCCGGTACGCCCGTCGTCCGGTTATCATGGGCGCGGTCTTGCCCCGCGGGCGGGGCCGCGATAGCCGACCCTGCCGATGGAGCGCCGCGTCCCGGGCGCCCGCCGACGCTCGACCGTTCGAGGATCCCGATGCCCCCGACGAGGAAGACGCTGCCGCGCCTCGTGCCACTGCTGTTGCCGTTCCTGGCGATCCTGCTGGCCGGCTGCGCGGCGCTCTACCCGCCCCAGGACGTCACGAGCCAGGCCGGCGCGACCCGCGGCCTGTACGACGTCGTCTTCCTCATCGCCGCGGTGATCTTCTTCGCCGTGGAAGGCGCGATCGTCTGGATCGTCCTGCGCTACCGGCGCAAGCCGACCGACACGGAGCTCCCGTCGCAGTTCCACGGCAACAACCTCATCGAGATCATCTGGACGGTCATCCCGACGGTCATCGTCCTGTTCCTGTTCGTCGTCTCGTGGCAGACCCTGAACACCGTCGAGGCGAAGGACCCGAACCCGGCTGTCTACGTCAGGGCCGAGGCCCAGCGATTCGCCTGGAGCTTCACCTACCGCGACGCGAACAACAAGCCGCTGATCAAGGGCCCGGACGGCACGGAGCAGGTGTTCTTCGGGACCCTGGAGGTCCCGCCGGGCGTGCCCGTCCACGTCACGCTGTACAGCCCCGACGTCATCCATGCCTTCTACGTCCCGAAGTTCCTGTTCAAGCGCGATGTCGTGCCGGGCCAGAACAACAACTTCGACTTCAACGTCGACCCGGGCGATGCCGGCCAGACGTTCCACGGCCAGTGCGCGGAGCTGTGCGGTATCGGCCACGGCGGGATGACGTTCGACGTCCACGCGCGGGCCAGCCTGGCCGATTTCCAGGCCTGGCTCCAGGGCCAGATCGACGCCGCGGCCCACGCCAGCGCCGCCCCGCCGGCCGGCAGCCCCGCCCCGGGCGGCAGCCCTGCGCCCGGCGGCAGTCCCACGGCCGGGGGCCCGACGGTCCAGATCGGCGCATCGAACCTGACCTATGACAAGAACGCCCTCGACGCCACGGCCGGGCAGCCATTCGGCATCGAGTTCGCGAACAACGACGCGGGCGTGCCGCACAACGTCGACATCCTCGACTCGAGCGGCAAGGTCGTCTTCCATGGCGACATCGTGACCGGCGTCAAGACCGTGACCTACCAGGTCCCCGCACTGACTGCCGGGACGTACCAGTTCCGCTGCGTCGTTCATCCGACCTCGATGACCGGCACCCTGACGGTCAAGTAAGGAGCCCGCATGGCGACCACCGCGCTGACTCCCGCCACCACGTACCGGAGCAGCCTGTACGAGTGGGTGACGACGACCGATCACAAGAAGATCGGGATCCTGTACGTCATCAACTCGTTCGTCTTCTTCTTCATCGGCGGGCTGCTGGCCCTGGGCGTCCGCACCCAGCTGGCGGTCCCCGAGAACAAGCTGATCTCGCCCGACGTGTACAACCAGCTCTTCACGCTGCACGCGTCGCTGATGCTGTTCCTGTTCGTCATCCCGATGCTGGCGGGCTTCGCCAATTACGCCGTGCCCCTTAT
>DASVIK010000474.1:0-8985 GCA_036382135.1 Candidatus Limnocylindrales bacterium
CATCCGCCCGGCGCGCGACCTCCAGGATCGAACGACCGCTCCCGAACCGGCGCAGCAGCGAGCCGAAACCGACCGGACCGAGCCCGCCGACCGACGCGAGCACGACCCAGGCATCGCGTTCCACTGCGTCGCCGCTTAGCCTCGGCACCGGCGGGTCCGTCTCACCGGCCGCGCCGCGCGTCCCGATGCCAAGCATCAGGCGGCCCCCTGGCGACCGAGCGTCAACGAGGGATCCCGGTAGCGGGCCGCCTCCTCGAGGGCGCTCGCGGCGACCCGCTCCGCGCCGGTCAGGTCCGCGATCGTCCGCGCAACGCGGAGCAGCCGTTCGGCGGCCCGGGCCGAGAGCTCCCCGGCCTCGGCGAGCTCCACGACCCGTGCCTGCGCCGCCCGGTCGAGCCCGCAGATCGTGCGCAGCGCCCGGCCGCCGATCCGCGCGTTGAGGCGTCCCGCACGCGAGGCCTGGCGCTCGCGCGCCGCGGCGATCCGTGCTGCGACGGCCGAGCTCGTTTCGGCCCGCTCCAGCTCTCCGAGCAGGGCCGGCGGAACGCGCGGCATGGCGACCCAGAGGTCGATCCTGTCCCGCAGGGGCCCCGAAACCCGGGCCGCGTAGCGGTCCACGACGTTCGTCTTGCAGCGGCAGCGTGGTGGGTCCGTGCCGGCCATCCCGCACGGGCACGGGTTCATGGCCGCGACGAGCTGGAAGCGGGCCGGGAACGTCTCCGCCCGACCGGCCCGGACGATCGCGACCAGGCCGTCCTCGAGGGGCTGGCGGAGCGCCTCCAGCACGTCCCGGTCGAACTCCGGCAGCTCGTCGAGGAACAGGACGCCGTGGTCGGCGAGGGTCACCTCGCCCGGCGTGAGCCGCGGGCCGCCACCGACCATGCCGGCATACGAGATCGTGTGGTGGGGCGCCCGGAACGGCGGCCGGCGGACGAGTCCGGTCACCGGCCGTTCCGCTGCTACGGAGTCCACGATCGTGGCGGCCAGTGCCTCGGCGTCCGGCAGCGCGGGGAGGAGGCCCGGGATCGTCCGAGCGAGGAGCGTCTTGCCGGCCCCGGGTGGGCCGATGAAGAGCAACCCGTGGCCGCCGGCGAGGGCGATCTCGAGCGCCCGGCGCGCCTCGAGCTGGCCACGGACGTCGGCGAGGTCCGGCACGTCGGGGTCGGGACCCGTCGCGTGTGCGCGGTCACCGCGGCCGGCAGACAGCTCCGGGGCAGCCTCCACCCGAGCGGCCATGGCCGGCAGCCGGCGACGCGACGAGGAGGAACGCAGGATCCGCATCGCCTCGCCCAGGCTGGCGGCACCGATCGTCTCGATCCCGTCAACCAGCCGCGCCTCCTCGAGCGCGTCGGCCGGGACGACGACCCGGCGCACTCCGCGCCGCGCCAGGGCGGCGACCATCGGCAGGAGCCCCGGCACGGGGCGGACCTCACCGCCGAGCGACAGCTCGCCGACGAGCGCCCACCGACCCGCCGCTCGAACCTGCTCCGAGCCGAGCAGGATCGCCGAGGCGATGCCGAGATCGAGCGAGGCGCCCCGCTTGGGCTGGTCCGCCGGCGCGAGATTGACCGTGATCCGCCGAGGTGGATAGGTGAAGCCGCTGTTCCGGATGGCCCCGCGCACGCGTTCGCGGGCCTCCTGGAGCGCCGTGTCCGCAAGGCCGACGATGGAGAAGCCCGGCAGCCCAGGGGCGACATCCACCTCGACCCGGATGACCCGGCCGTCGAGACCGTGGATGGTGGCGGAGAGCACGGTCGCAAGCACGACCCGCAGGCTAGTCCGGGCGACTTACTCGCTACTTATCAGGCCCTCGACGTCGGCCCGGGATCAACCCCGGCTGGGCGATGCCTCGAGCTTGCCGCCCCCGACCGGGGCGAGCTTGTCGACTACCCGGGCGAACTCGAGCAGCGAGCGCCCGAGCAGCGAATCCGCGCGCGTGAACATGAAGGGCGCGCCGCTGTTGAGGGCGCTGATCGCGCCGCGGTATTCGTTGACGACCTGGTGGTCGATCGTCCGTTTCAGGGCGCCCTCCGCGTTCTTCACGTTGATGCCCGTGAAGGCAT
Source organism: Candidatus Limnocylindrales bacterium (assembly GCA_036382135.1). GTDB lineage: Bacteria > Chloroflexota > Limnocylindria > Limnocylindrales > CSP1-4 > C-114. Next base: position 2,064 of record DASVIK010000474.1, read on the forward strand.
TCGAGCGGTTGAGGACGAGGCGCACCTTGTCGTGCTCGTAGCCCAGGTTCGAGATCGTCTCGAGGACGAGGCGCACGTTCTTGAGGCACGACAGGTCCGCGGTCATCACGACGAAGATCACGTCGGCGAGGTCGAGGATGCGCAGGTTGATCTCATCGAGCTTCTTGTCGATGTCGATGAGGATGTAGTCGTACGCGGTGCGGAGCAGGTCCAGGATGATCGGCATGTGCTCCTGGGTCACGAGCTCGGCCGTCTCCGGCGAGGGCGGGGCGAGCAGCAGGTCGACCCCCGAATCGTGGCGGACGAGGATCTGCTGGATGAGATCGATGTCGATCGACGGCGCCGTCACGACGTCCACGATGCTCCGCCGGTCGAGCCCCAGGTCGAGGAAGACACGATGGTCGCCGAACTGGAGGTTGCCGTCGACGAGGCACACCTTGCGCCCGAGCTCGCGATGGAGCGCGATCGCCGCATTGATCGCGATCGTGGTGGTGCCGACCCCGCCCTTGGCCCCGTAGTACACGTGGACCCGGCCGAGCGGCGGCCGGCCGACGAGCGCCTCCGAGGGCGCGAACCGCGCGAGCAGGCTCTTGATCCGGGCGAGCAGCTCCGCCGTGTGGAACGGCTTGATGAGGTAGTCGTCGGCGCCGGCCCGCAGGCCGCGGACCTTCTGCTCCACCTCGCGCTCGGCGGTCAGCATGATGATCGGGACGTGGGCGTTGCTGCCTTCCTCCGACCGGATCTTGGCCGCGACCTGGTAGCCGTCGAGCTTGGGCAGCATGATGTCGAGGAGCATCAGCGACGGACTCTCCGTCGACCACAGCCGGAAGCCCTCGGCGCCGTCGCCCGCCACGACGACCTGGTAGCCCTCCTGCTTGAGGGTGTACGCGAGCGTCCGCTGGACGTCCGGGTCGTCGTCCACCACGAGGATCTTGGCCGCCATCAGCTCCCCATCATCCTGTGATCGCGATCCGCGTTGTCGCACCGGTGCGCCCGGCGAACCCGATTATAGGCACACGCCCCGGGCACGGCCGCCCGCCGGACCGTCGTCACACCGGCGCGCGGGCGCGGAGGGCCTCGAAGACGAGCTCGCTCCAGCTCTCCAGGCGATCGCTGACGGCGGTCACGGCCGCTTCGTCGGCGAACGACCCGGCCAGCTTGTCGAGCTCGCGCACGGCCACGGAGCGTCCGCCCGCGTCGGCCTCGTAGACGACCCCGAAATGAACGGCTCCGACGTCGGTCTCGTCATCGTTGAGCAGGCCGATCGGCCGGAATGCCGGGACGAAGTCCGCGACGAGCTCCTCCCGCCATTCGCGGCCCAGCCCGCCGGCGAGATCGAGATCGCCTGGATTCAGATGCCCGCCCACCCCGATGGACCAGCGCTCGTGCAGGCGCACGTCCGTGCCGGCCCGGGTGCGGCGCATGAGGAACCAACGCTCGGCGTCCCGCAGGACGAGATACGGGATGACCTGCTTGAAGCCCGGATCGACTTCCATGGCCGAGCGAAGCTCGTAGCGGCCGTGAGCGCCGATCGCGGAGATCGCCTCGGCCAGGCCGGTGGGGTCGGTACGCAGGCCTCGCCACGGCTCGGCGACGACGACCGCACGGGGAACGACCAGGACGCGTTCCGGCCCGGTCGAGGGCTCGCGGGGCGCGGTCACCCGGGCTCGCCGTCCGATCGCGTCAGACGATCGCGCGCCGCCCGGAACCTCTCGACGAGGGGCGCGAGCGCGACATCCTCCGCCTCGAGCTCCGCGATCCACGCATCGATGACGGTCCGGACGTCCCGCAGGCCGGCGGCGATCGCGGGCGCGTTCGTGGCCGCGATGCCCCCGCCCATCTCGGGCGATCCGAGCGCCAGGCGGGTCTTGCTCGCCCAACCGCTCGACGCGAGCTGGGCCTCCAGCGCCCGATCCGGGCGGGCCGGGCCGTCGGGCGAGCCCACGACGGCCTCGACGAGGGCGGCCGCGAGGACCAGTGGCACGTGGCTGATCGCCGCGACCGCCCGATCATGGGTCGCGGCATCGAGCCGCAGCGGACGGGCGCCGCAGGCGGTGGCCAGCGCCTCGACGCGATCGACACCGCCCCTCGGCGATGTTTCCGTGGCCACGACCACCCACGGATGGTCGTGGAACAGGTCCGCCCGCGAGGCGCCGAAACCGGTCGCCTCGGCGCCGGCCATCGGGTGTCCGCCCACGAACGGTAACCCCACCTCGACCGCCGCCTCGATGACCCGTGCCTTCGTGCTCGCGACGTCGGTCACGACGCAGTTCGGCGCCAGTCGCTCGCGCAGGTCGCCGAGGAGCCGGATGAGGTCGATGCACGCGATCGGCGGCGCCGCGAGTACGACGAGATCCGCCCCGCCGACCGCCTCATCGAGGCCGGTCGCGGCGGCATCGACGACCCCGGCCTCCAGCGCCGCCCGGGGTCCCGCGCCCGTCGGCGACCAGGCCGCGATCCGCTCGATCGGCCCCATCGCGCCGTCCCCGCTCCGCAGGGCGCGGGCGATCGAACCGCCGATGAGTCCCACGCCGAGGAGTGCGATCCGCATCGGCCGATTATCGCGGCCGGCGGCCGCGCGCGGGACGGTGGGTGTACGATCGGCGGAACGTGCCGCTTCGGCCATACGCCAGGGAGGGATCAAGCGCTGCGTTCCAATGATCCCAAGCCGATCCGTGTCCTTCTCGTCGACGACCACCAGCTCCTGACCGGCGCCCTTGCGCGGATGCTGAGCAACGAGTCGGATATGCAGGTCGTGGGCATCGCGGGCACCGTCGCCGAGGCGAAGACCATCGCCCGGGCCCGCCTCGATGTCGTCCTGATGGACTATCGGCTCCCGGATGGCACGGGTGCCGAGGCGACACGCGCCATCAAGGCCCGCTGGCCCGCCGCCCGCGTCGTCATGCTCACGGCGCTCAACGACGACGAGACGGTCCTCGAATCCATCCAGGCCGGCGCCGACGGCTACCTGACCAAGGATCGTGCGGTCGAGGAGGTCGTGAGTGCCGTCCGCGCCGCGCACGCCGGCGAGACGCTCCTTCCGCGCTCGGTCATCGTCGGGATCGCCCAGCGCGTCGCCGCCGCCCGCGACCGCGGTTCGGAGCACCGTCAGATCGAGCCCGTCACGCCCCGCGAGCTCGAGGTCCTCCGGGCACTCACTGAAGGACTTTCGACGCCTGAGATCTGCGAGCGCCTCTCGATCGCGCCGAACACGCTCCGGACCCACGTCCAGAACATCATGGGCAAGCTCCACGTGCACTCGAAGCTCGAGGCCGTCGCGTTCGCGCTCCGCCATCGGCTCGTCGAGCCGCCACGTGGCGAGGACTCGCTCTACTAAGCGGTCGCGGCGCGGACGGAACGGCCGCGTTGGCGCGGCCCGGCCCCGTGACGGCCTAGCGCGCGGTCCAGCCCCCGGTCCGATTCGACCCGTCGGAGGCGTTCTTGCGCCGGCGGTCCTTGCGCCGATCGTCCGATCGGCGCTCCTCCCCGTCGGGTGCCGAGGCCTCCGAGGGGCCAGCGCGACGGATCGTCTCCCGCCGATCGGCGGAGCGACGTTCCTCCCGGAGGCCTGCGCCGCACCGCGGGCAGCGTCGTTCCTCGGCGAAGAGCGATTCGATCGGCGACACCGTGTAGATCTGGCGTCCGCACGACCAACAGGCAAGGCGTGGCATGAGGCCATCCTAGCGGTCATCCAGGGCGGTGTCCGCAGCGGGGGAAGGCCGTCGCGATGGACGGTGCGACCTGGCACCGCCCTGCCTGCCCCTACGTCGGCTGGGGGATGCGCTTTCGGCGCCAAAGGGGCATCCTCGACTTGGTCCGCCTTCTACGCAGACCGATCGATCATGTGGGCACGTGGTCGTTGGGTGGGTCGCTCCGTTCCCCCCGGGGCGGCCCGCCCGTCCCGTTCATCGGGTGCGCCGATCGCACCGCCCCTTCCCTTCCGGCGCCATGTCGTATCCGTGTACCGGCGCGCGCTTCGCACAGGGGCGCGGGCGCGCCGTCAGGAGGGCAGCGAGCCGGTCAGGCGCGCCTCGACCAGGGGCACGTAGCGGGCCGGCCCACCGCCGGTCCGGCTTTCGAACAGCACCATCGTCCCGGCACGCCACGGGGCGCTGAAGCCGTCCGCCGCCGCCATGAGCCGGCGGGCGAGACGGGGTCCCGCCCGGACCCCGTCCGAACGGGCGAGCGTCAGGTGCGCGCGGAACGGCCGCTCGTCGGGGGGCCAGCCAAGGAGCGCCAGCTCGGCGTCCAGCCGCGCCGCGAGATTGCGGAGCTCCGTCGCCCCGTCCTCGACGCCCAGCCACAGCGCACGCGGCCGTTCGGGAGTCGGGAACGCCCCGGCTCCGGCGAGGCGAACCTCGAATGGCGCGCTCGCCGCGGCGACGGCCCGGACGGCGCCCCCGATCGCCTCGACCTTCTCCTCGAGGGTCGGACCGAGGAACCGGAGCGTGACGTGGAGGCCGTCGAGGCGCACCCAGCGCACGTCGTTGGAACCGCGCCGGATCGGGCCGACGATCGCGGCGCCATCGGTGGCCCGCACGCCCTCAACGAGCGCGGAGACCGCGCGCACGGTCTCGGCCGGCAACGGGACCGCCACGAACAGCCGGAGGCCCGGTTCGGCGAGCCGCGCCCGCCAGCCGTCGGGACCGCCGCTCAACGTGGCTCGGCCGGCCGACGATCCTCCTGGGCGGCGAACGTCGCCCGGTCGGCCAGGAGGACACGGCGCGCCTCGTCCGCATCGCGCCAGCCAAGGACCTCGGTCTCCTTGGCCTCGAGCAGCTTGTACGTGTCGAAGAAGTGCTGGATCTCGACGAGCCGGTGCGGCCGGACCTGGTCCAGGCGCTCCACGTGGGCCTGGTGCGGATCGCCCACCGCGACGCACAGGACCTTGAAGTCGTAGCCCATGTCGTCGCGCATCTCCAGGCCGCCGATCGGGCGCGCCCAGACGTGACAGCCGGTGAACGTCGGCTCGTCGATGAGCAGGAGGGCGTCGGTATGGTCGCCGTCGCCGGCCCGGGTCCCCTCGACGAAGCCGTAGTCGAAGTTGTAGAAGACCGCGGAACTCAGGACGCGATCGAGCCTGAAGACACCGGCGCGCTCGTCGTACTCGTACTTGTTGCGACTACCACGCGGGATCTCGACGACGACCTCGACGACATCCGGGAACGGCTTCGGAGCGGACGGACTCACGGGCGAAGCGTAGCGGCACGTCGGGGCGCGCGCCGCCGGCCGCCGTCAGTCGTTGTAGAGGCGCTCCTCGATGAGCTTCTCCTGGACCGTTCGGCCGTTCGGGTCGAAGCAGGAGAACTCGAAGTGCTTCTCGTACTCGAGGTCGACGTTGTCCTGGCCGCCGCGGTTCTTCTCGACCGAGACCACGATCCAGTCGCGGAAGCGCTGCGCCTGGTACGGGTTGAACTCGATGTTGACCTTGGCGACGATGTTGTACTTCTCGTTGAGGATCACGATGATGTCGGCCTCGTAGTTGATGGCCGAACTGCCGCGCAGGTGGTGGTTGCGCAAGCGGGCCGCCTTGAGGCCCTCCTTGTCGGCGGCCACGATCGCGATCATCGGCACCTCTTCCGAGAGGGCGATGTCCTTGAGGCCGTTGACGACGAAGGTCACCTTCTCCGACTCGGTCGGCGGCTCCGGGATGACCGGCACCTTCTGGAGGTAGTCGACGACGACGAAGAGCCGGCGGTCGCCCGACAGCTCCTTGTGCTGGCGGATGAGGTTCCGGACGTTGTCGACGGTGCTCACGGTCTGGGTGCCGCGCATGAGGAACAGGTTCTGGCCGTAGCGCGCGATCCGGTCGAGCGACGGGCGCAGGCGCGGGTTGTTGGCCAGCTGCGGGGCGCCGGAGCCGTCCGCCATCCAGCTCCCGAGGATCTCCTTGCGGACATCCTGGATCTTGATCGCGCCGGTCTTGTGGGGCAGGTGGGCGAGGGCCGATTCCATCGCGATGAGCCGGTTGAGCAGGTACTGCTCTTCGTGCTCGTAGCAGATGTAGAGCACGTTGGCCTGGCCGCCCGACGCGACGTTGCGGGCCATCTGGAGGGCCATCGTCGTCTTGCCGGTGCCCTGCGCGCCGCCGATCAGCAATAGCTCGCCGGCCCGGAGGCCCGACCCGATCGTCTTGTCGAGGGGCGTGAAGCCGAGGGGGACCGGCTGGTACTCACCGATGTTGCCCGAGGTGACGTGGTCGTTGAGGTCGACGAGGACGTCCAGGGCCGACCGGGGCGCCATGCTCCCGTTCGCGGTGTCGAGGCGCCAGGCGCCCTTCGGTGTCGCTGTCGTTTCAGCGGGCTCGATGCTCACGCGGGTGATCCCTCCGGTCGGTGGCGTTCCGGCATGGTAGCACCGGCTCCGGACCAACCCGAATGGTGCCAGCCCGCACCATGGCCCGCGACCAACCGTTCGTACCGATGGACCCCGCGACTTTCGGACGCGAGGGTCAGGCCTCTAGCTGCGCGAGCTCGTCCCAGTAGCGGGCCATCGCCCGGATCCCGGACTCGAAGTTGGCGAGGTCCATCCACTCGTTGGGGGCGTGGAAGTTGCCATCCGGCGGCGGGAAGCCCATGACCACGACCGGCATCTTGAGGAGCTCCTCGAACGTCGCCACGAACGGGATGGAGCCGCCCTCGCGGACGTAGACGGGCGGTCGCCCGAAGACGGCCTCGAGCGCACGGGCCAGGGCGCGGGCGGCCGGCAGGTCGGGCGAGGTGAGCGTCGGCCGGCCGACGCCGAGCAGCGAGACCTCGGCGTGCACGCCACGCGGGGTGATCTCGGAGACATAGGCCTTGAACTGCTCGAAGATCTCGTCCGGATCCTGGTCGGCGACCAGCCGGCAGCTCACCTTGGCATGGGCCTGACCGGGGATGATCGTCTTGCTGCCCTTGCCCTGGAAGCCGCCCCAGATGCCGTT
>DASVIK010000475.1:0-2507 GCA_036382135.1 Candidatus Limnocylindrales bacterium
CGCGCGGACGCGATCGCGTCCGCGGGCCACCATCGCGTCGCGGACCACGGCGACGGCCGCGATCGGGCGCTCGCCCCGGTCGACGCCGAGCTTCGCTTCGGCCAGGGCCTCGCCCATGAAGAGCTCGTAGTTCATCGTCCCGATGATACAGGCCGCGCCCGGCGGTCAGGCGCTAGGATTCAGGGGCATGACCAATGACTGCAGCGGGAAGCGCAGCAGGCACGAGCGCTAGGCGGATAGGAGCGGGCGATGGGACGAGCGCGGCGGATCGGGATCCTCACCGGCGGCGGTGACGTTCCGGGATTGAATTCGGTCATCAAGAGCGTCACGTACCGAGCGACCGAGCAGGGCTACGAGGTGCTCGGCATCCGGCGCGGTTGGGAGGGTTTGACCCACGGCCGGGTCCGGGGCGACGGCAACCTCGATCCCGAGTACATCCGCGTCCTGGACCGCATCTCCACCCGGACCATCGATCGGACCGGCGGGACCGTCCTCCACACGTCGCGAACGAACCCGCGCAAGATGGGGCTCGACCGCCTGCCGGCCTGGCTCTCGGAGGAGCGGCGGGCGGCACTCCAGGTCGACGAGAAGACCTGGGACCTCACGCCCCTCGTCCTGGAGCACATCGCGGAGCTCGAGCTCGATCAGCTGGTCACGATCGGCGGGGACGACACGCTCTCGTTCTCGCGGGTCCTGGCCGACAGCGGCGTGCCGCTCATCGCGATCCCCAAGACGATGGACAACGACGTCCAGGGGACCGAGTACTGCATCGGCTTCTCCTCGGCGATCACCCGGGCCAAGGAGCTCATCGACCGCCAGCGGACGACCCTGGGGTCGCACGAGCGGATCGGCGTGTTCCGCATCTTCGGCCGCGACGCCGGCTTCTCCGCGCTCTTCACGGCCTACGTCACGTCGGGTCGCTGCGTCATCCCCGAGGCCCCGTACGACCTCGACGCGCTCGCCGGTGTCCTGGCCGCGGACCATGCCGACAACCCGTCCCACTACGGGTTCGTGATCACCGCGGAGGGCGCCATCTGGCGAGGCGCCAAGATGATCGACGTCGGCGAGACCGACGCGTTCGGACACCGCCACAAGGCGAACATCGGCGAGGCGCTGGCCGTCGAGCTGAAGGGCCGGACCGGCATCGAGACCGTCGCCTCCGAGCTCACGTACGATCTGCGCTCCGGGCAGCCGGACATGCTCGACCAGCTCGTGGCGACCACGTTCGCCAATGTGGCGATGGACCTCCTGGCCGACGGGATCACGGGGCGGATGGTCGCGATCCGCGACGGCAAGTACGCCCACGCGCCCCTGCCCGACCCGTCCCTGGGCCCGCGCAAGGTCGACGTCGAGACGCTCTACAACGTCGAGCGCTTCCGGCCGCAGTACGCGGCCCGGCTCGGCGAACCGCTCCTCCTCTCGACGCCGCTCGTCGCCCCCGTCGGCGGCTGACGCCGGCGCTTCCGCGCCCTGCCTCGCCGGCCGACGGGCCGACCCGGCCGATCGGTCAGTCCACGCCCGACAGGTCGCGGATCGCCCGGGCCAGGTTCGACATGTCCTCGTCGCCGTACCCGCGGGCGACGAGCCCGTTCTCGAGCTGCGCCGCCAGGCCCGCCAGCGGCAGGACGGCGCCGAGCTCGCGGGCGAGGTTCAGGGCGATCCCGAGATCCTTGAGGTGGAGCCGGGTCTTGAAGCCGAGCGGGTATTCGTTGGCCACCATCCGGGCGCTCCGGTTGGCGAGGATCCAGCTCCCCGCCACCCCGCCTCCGAGGGCGGCCACGACCTGGTCGGGATCGAGGCCGGCCTTCAGCGCCAGGACGAGGCCCTCGGCGACGGCGAGGTAGACGCCGGCGATCATGACCTGGTTGACGGCCTTGACCGCCTGGCCCGAGCCGGCCGGCCCGAAGTGGGTGATCTTCGAGCCGAGCCGTTCGAGGAGAGGGCGAGCCCGTTCGAGCGCCTCGGGCTCGCCGCCCGCGAAGATCGTGAGCGTGGCCTTCTGGGCACCCTCGCTGCCGCCCGACACGGGCGCATCGACGTAGGCGACACCGCGTTCGGCGAGCCGGTTCGCGAACGCGCGGGTCGCCGACGGGCTGATCGACGAGCAGTCGACGACCAGGCTTCCCCGGGCCAGGCCCTCGCTCACGCCGGCCGGCCCGAAGAGCACCGCCTCGACGTCCGGGGTGTCGGAGACGCAGAGGAACACGACGTCGGACGCGGCGCCGACCTCCGCCGGGCTGGCCGCCTCGCGGGCACCGGACGCGACGAGCTGGGCCGCCCGTCCGGGCGTGCGGTTCCAGACGGTCAACGGATAGCCGGCTTGCGCGATATGGCCGGCCATGGCCGCCCCCATCGTCCCGAGCCCGACGAACCCGACGCGCTCCAACCTCGCCTCCTCGCTCCGGCCCGTGACATCCGGCGAGCCTGGCCGACATTCTAGGCGGCCCTCGCACGGGCGAGTGTTCCGTGTCCTGGCCAGCGCGGCCTGCGCCGCCATTCATGACGCC
>DASVIK010000476.1:0-6990 GCA_036382135.1 Candidatus Limnocylindrales bacterium
GACCTTGGCGTCCACCTCGTGCGCGCAGGCCGCATGGCGCAGCGCCTCCGTGACCGACAGGTAGGCGTCGGGGAGCTCGATGTACTTGCCGACCAGCGCGATCTCGAGCGAAGGCTTGGGCGCCTTGATCCGCTCGACAAGGGCACGCCACGACGCGAGGTCCGGCGCCTTCTCCGGGTCGCCGAGGCCGAGGTCGCGGACGATGAGTCGCCCGAGGCCGCCCGCCTCGAACAGGAGGGGCACCTCGTAGATCGTGTCGGCCGTCTCGGCCGGGATCACGGCATCGACCGCCACGTCCGTGAACAGGGCGATCTTGTCGCGGATCTCGTCGGAGACCGCGGTGTCGCTGCGCAGGACGATGACGTCGGGCTGGATGCCGATCCCGCGCAGCTCCTTGACCGAGTGCTGGGTCGGCTTGGTCTTGAGCTCGCCCGTGGCCATGAGCACCGGCAGCAGCGTCACATGGACGTAGAGGACGTTGGCCCGCCCGACGTCCTTGCGCATCTGGCGGATCGCCTCGAGGAACGGCAGGCTCTCGATGTCGCCGACGGTCCCGCCGACCTCGACGATCACCACGTCGGGGTCGCCGTCGCGGGCCACCCGGGTGATCCGCTCCTTGATCTCGTTGGTGATGTGCGGGATGACCTGGACCGTGCCGCCCAGATAGTCGCCCCGGCGCTCCTTGGCGATGACCGCCTGGTAGATGCGGCCGGTCGTGACGTTGCTCAGCTGGGTCAGGTTCTCGTCGATGAACCGCTCGTAGTGGCCCAGGTCGAGGTCCGTCTCGGCCCCATCGTCGGTGACGAACACCTCGCCGTGCTGGTAGGGGCTCATGGTGCCCGGATCCACGTTGATATACGGATCGAGCTTGAGGATGGAGACGTGGAGCCCGCGGGCCTTGAGGAGCCGACCGATGCTGGCGGCGGTGATGCCTTTGCCGAGTGAGGAGGTGACGCCTCCGGTCACAAAGACATACTTCGCCATGGGTTCGGTCCTCCGGGGGTTTTTCGAATGCTACCGGAAAACCCGTCCCGGGTCGAATCGAAACTGGGCTCGGCGCGGCGCCCGACCCGCGGCCGCCCGGGCCAGTCCGCACCATCTACGCGTCCGGTGACTGATAGGCGCGCGCGCCGCGCTCGTGGCTCGACGCCGCCGCGGCAGTCGTGGTCGATCCTGACCCGACCGCCCGCTTCTTCCACCCGTGATGCCCTCCGGTGCATCAGCTCGGTGCATACCAGTCACCTGGCGCGTATCTGATGGAAGTCCCGCGTGCCTGGGGACGATCCGGAGTTGGGGCGCTCCTGCCGGGCCGCTCGAGGCGTGCCGGGCCGATCTGGCCGGGCCGTCCGCCGGTCGAGACGCTACGCCGGGTCGGGCGGGTCGTAGAGGCCCGTGCCCCAGACCTCCGGGCCACACGAGGACGGCCGGTCGAGCGGCCGCGGCATCGCCGGCGAACCCGGGTCGGCGCGCCACGCATCGATCGTGGCGGCCAGCCACGCCTCGATCTCGGCGAAGTCCGTCCAGCGCTGGAACGGCCAGCCGTTCGCGACGCAGATGGGCACGAGCGCCCGCTTGGCGAAGATGACGTCCGCATGGCCGGCGGCATAGCGGTCGGACTCGCCGTCGCCGACGAAGACGACCGCCCGGCCAGCCGCCCGATGGGCCAGGACCCGGGCCCGCTTGCACGTCCCGCACACGAAGCACGTCGGGTGGCCGTTCGGGAAGTCGGTCCGCGCGCCGCGGCCACGGAAGACCGTCCGGTTCGTGACGATGGGCAGGTCGGCCAGGCCCAGGCCGGCGAGCGCCGGACCGATGTAGAAGCCGAAGCCGTCGCTCACGACCTCCACCGGGATACCGGCCGCCCGGGCTCGACGGACGAACGGCAGGAAGCCGGGGTCGTGCGGCTGCGCCGCTGCGGTGGCGCGCATCGCGGCGCCGCTATCGGGCGCGTCGACCATGGCCATCTCGGCCTCCATGAGTCGCCGCGAACCCATCCGGCCGGCGTCGTAGACGGCGGCCATCGACTCCCAGGCACCGGGGACGTGCTCGGCCATGATCGTGTCGCCGACATCGGTGAGCGCGATCGTCCCGTCGTAGTCGACGAGGATCGCGAGCGGGGCGTCGCCGGCGGCCAACGGTTCGACGGGCGGAGCGGCGGCGCGCGACCGGTCGTCGTTCACGCGGTCGCGAGCCGTGGCGCCCGGCTCCGCCGGGCGAGCAGGACGCCAGCCACGATGACCGCACCGCCCAGGATCTGGCCGGCCAGGATCGGGTCGCCCAGGAAGATCGCGGCGAAGACGATCGCGAGGGCCGGTGGCAGGAACTGGAGGTTCGTGATGCGAGTGGGACCGAGGAGCGAGATCCCCCAGAACACGACGACGTTGCCGAGCGCGGACGAGAGCAGCCCCGAGTAGGCGATGGCGCCGATCTGGACCGGGCCCACGTGGGTCGCGTCGATGCCGGTCAGCTGCCACACGCCGATCGGCGCGAGGAAGAGCGCACCGAACGTGACCGTCCAGGCCGTCGCCCGGAGCGGGCTGAACCGCCGCAGGACACCCGCTCCCAGGCTGACGTAGAACGCCCACGAGACGGCCGCCCCGAGGGTGAGCAGATCGCCGACGGCGCCGCTGTCGAACGTCAGGCCGTGGCCCGCCGCCACGATGGCCACGCCGGCGAACGCGATCGCGACCCCGAGGACCTTGACCCGGTCCAGCCGGTCGACCCCGATACCCGCCGCGACGAGGGCCGTGAAGACGGGCGTCGACCCGATGAGGAGGGCGGAGTTGCCGACGCTCGTCGAGGCGAGGGCGGTCGACCAGAGCATCTGGTAGACCCCGAAGCCGAGGAAGCCGAGCGCGGCGAGCGGCACGATGTCGCGCCGCGGGATGCCGATCGAGCCCTCGCGCCAGCGGCAGATCGCAAGAAGCACGACGCCGGCGAGGGCGAAGCGGACGAAGGCGTAGCCGACGGGCGAAAGGACCGGGATCGTGGACTTGACGACCACGAAGTTGGCGGCTCACAGGACCATCACGCCGACGCAGGCGGCCTCCGCCAGGCGCCGCTCGGTGACGGAGGCTCGCCGGCTCGCGCCCCGTGCCATGGGCGCGCTGGACATGACGACGCCCGCCGGTCGGGCGGGCGTCTCGACGTGAGCCGGCTCGAGGGCCCCGACCGCGGCTTCCGCCGCCGTGAAGGCCCCGGGCTTCTCGATCAGGCGCCTTCCTGGTCGAGCTCGAGCGCCTCCTCGTCAGACTCCTCGGTCAGCTTCAGCCAGACGAACAGTCCGGCGAGCACGACGAGCGGGATGACGATGAGTGCGCCGAGGGTGACCCCGAGCGCGATCGCGACGGTCTTGAGTGCCTTCATGGCGATACCTCCTGTACCTGTCAGGACTTGCCGGTTCCGGGTTTCGGTGGCGCGACCCGGTGGCTGGGACCCTCTGCGACGAGGGCCTGGATGTCCTCCCGCGTGAACTCGGCCAGGACATGGTGGCTGCCCTTGGCGTCCGTCATGAGGAGCCGGACGACGAACGCGCCGCCCTGCTCGAAGAAGAACACGTCGCGCGGATGTTGCTCGTCCATGTATCCGCCGAGCACCCGGAACGACGTCTCATAGTAGCCCGCCTTGGCCCATTCGGCCTTGGCCGCCTCCTGGGCCGCTTCGGGCGTCTGCCCGGCGGTCGCGTGTCGGCGGGCCATCGCCTCGTCCATGAACCGGGCGATGTCGTCGTCCAGGAAGGTGAGCGTCTCCTTGGCCTGCGTGCCCATCGCTTCCGACCACGTACCGGCGTCGCCGGACGACGTGACGAGGCCCTGGACGATGAACCCGTCGGGCGCTTCGACGAGCAGGACTTCGCGCATGCCGCGGTGGTCGAGGAAGGCGCCGATCGACCGGAAGACTTCCTCGAAGTCCTGGCGCGCGCTGCCTTCATAGATGCGCATCGACTGTCCCCTCGCTCGTCAGGAGCCGGTCGTCCGATCGAACAGCCCGCGGTCCTTCGCGCGCCGCTCGCTGGCCCGGAACGCCAGTATCGCGGCGAGTGTAACGAGCGCTCCGGTGGCCAGCAAGACGACGAGCACGGTGCCGGTGCCAGGTGTCGCCGTGCCGACGAGCCGCTCGAACAGCGAGCCGGGCCCGCCGATGCCGGTCGGACTGGCCGGGACGAGCGCCCGCCGGACGCCCTCGATCCACCAGCACAGCGGCGAGAGCAGGCCGAACGCCTGGATCGGGTCGGGCAGGACGCGCAGCGGGAACACGGCTCCCGAGACGATGAACAGGGCGCCGGCCACGGCCTCCGGGTAATGCCACGAGTCCTGGGTGGTCTGGATGCAGATCGCCGCCATGAAGATGCCGATGGCCACGACCGAGGCGAGCCCGAGCGCCATCGCGGCGACGAGCAGCGGGATGTCGATGCCTCCAGCCTGCACCCCGGCACCCAGGAACACGATGCCGACCGCGAGGCTGATCCCCGCTCCGATGAGCCCCACCCCGACCCGCGCGACGCCACGCCCGAGGACGACGACCGAGAAGTCACTCGGGCTCACGTACACGTAGCGGAGCATCCGGTAGCGCTCGCGGTCATCGAGGATCGACTGGGCGAGCCCGGCGATGCCACTGACCACGAACGACCAGAGGGCACTGCCGATCACCACGAACCCCCGCAGCGCCGCCGACGACGCGTCGCTGATGACGCTCACCATGAAGACGAGGATGAAGACGCCGAAGAGGGGCTTGGCGATCGAGTAGATGGCGAACAGGAGCGGGTCGGTCCAGTTGGCCTCCATGAGCCAACCGAGCCGCGCCGCCGTCCAGAAGGTCCGCCACTGGTCGAAGCCGGCCCGGCCGGCCGTCCTGGACGGGTCGAACACCGCACCGCCCGCGGCCATCGGCTCTACTGCCATCGGCTCGTCAGGCGGCCCTCGCGGCGGGCGCGCTGCTCGAGCGCGGCGAGCATCCAGCGCGCCGCGCCGATGAAGACGAAGGTCATGACGACGAGGATCGCGGCCTCGACCGAGGGCGGCGGCGTGCCGCCGAGGCCGGGCGCGTCCACGAACGCGAGCTGGCGCATCGCGTCGAGGCCGACGGCCAGCGGCAGGATGGAGATGGCCAGGCTGCCGAGGAGACCGAGCCGCCCGACGGGGAAGTTCAGGCCGGACACGAAGTAGATCGGCTCGATGGCGAGCTCGGTCAGGTGGTAGGCCTCGCGACCCCACGCGAGGAACAGGCTGGCCAGCATCATCCCCAGCCCGTACAGCGCGGCCAGCGTGAGCAGGAACGTCGCGAGGAGCAGGCCCCACTGGGCGATCTCGAACCGGACGTCGAAGAGGACCGCCCCGACCGCGAGGACGATGGCCGCCCGGATGCCGCTCATGAACAGTCCCCCGACGGCCATCCCAAGGAGGATGCTCATCATGCTCACCGGGGCCGTGAAATAGAGCTCGAGGTTGCCCTGGTCGCGTTCCCAATGGAGCTGGGCGGCCATCATCCACATGACGTTGAGCCAGAACGCGGTCATCGCCCCGCCCAGGACGACGAAGCCGATGTACTGCGGCGGCGCCTGCAACGTCCGGTAGACGAACACGAAGCCGGCCGTCGTGAGGAACGGCAGGAGGGTCTCGAAGAGGAGCCACGTCCGCTCCCGGAGGATCCCCGATACGCGTGGGTAGGCCCGTCCGCCGATGCCCCGGATGTTCGTGAGGATCTCGCGCCGCCCATCCCAGTCGGCAGCCTCCGCCGGCGTCGCCGTCCGACGGTGGACGAGCGCGCTCACGAGGCCACCTCCGCAGGCTCGGGTTCGCTCGCGCCCCGTGGCGCGTCGGCCGAGCGCGGGTCCGCGTCGCCGTCGGGGAGGCGCGGTGGTCGCCCGGAGCCGTCGGGTGGCACGTTGCCCTCGGCGTCGTCGAACCCGCGGCCGACGAGCTCGATGAAGACGTCCTCGAGGCTCGGCTCGGCGGTCCGCAGCGAGACGATGCGCGACCCGAGACCGGCGAGCGCGCTCACGACCCCGCCCAGCGCGGCTGGTTCCGCGAGGGCCAGGTTGATCGCCACCGTCCGGGAGACCTCGCCGCCTTCCGGTGCGGTGGCCGTCCCGGCTACGGCGCTCACGACGCCGGGCAGCCTCGCCAGCACGGCCGGTCCCCCGTCGAGCCGGTCGAGCTCGAGACGGATGATCGACTCGGTCTGGACGCGACGCTTGAGCTCGCCCGGGCTGCCGATCGCGAGCAGCCGGCCGTGGTCCACGATGGCCAGCCGTTCGCACATCTCATCGGCCTCGGCCATGTAGTGCGTCGTGAGCAGGACCGTCCGACCCGGGACGGCGGCGCGCCACTCGAGGACGAGTTCTCGGACCGCGCGCGCCGCCGAGACGTCGAGGCCGAGGGTCGGCTCGTCCAGGAAGAAGATCCAGGGGTCGTTCAGCAGGCCGCGCGCGAAGTTCATCTTCTGGCGCTGGCCGGTCGAGAGCGTGCCGACCCGCTGGAGGCGCTGCTCCTGGAGGCCGACTGCCTCGATCAGCGCCTCGACGCGGCGCTTGCCCTCGCGGACGCCGAGCCCGTAGAACTGGCTGAACATCCAGAGCTGCTCGTGGACGGCGAGCATCCCGTAGCCCGACTGCTCGCCCCCGGCCACCATGTTCATGATCCGGCGGAGCTGCTTGGTCTCCGTCGCGACGTCGAAGCCGAAGACGCGCGCCGTTCCCTCGCTCGGCAGGAGGAGCGTGGTCAGGATCTTGATGAGCGTCGTCTTGCCCGCCCCGTTGGGGCCGAGCAGGCCGAAGAACTCGCCGGGCTCGACGGTCAGGTCGATGCCGTCGAGGGCGACGACGGTCTGCTGCTTGGTCTTGTAGACGCGCCGGATCCCGCGCGCGTCGATCGCGAGCGGGACGTCCGGATGTACGGAGGGCGGGGCGACGGACACGATAGGGCCTCGGGCAAGGCGGTTCGGGTGGCGGAGTATACCCCCGAAGACCCGCCCGGTCGACGCCTCACTGGC
>DASVIK010000477.1:0-3251 GCA_036382135.1 Candidatus Limnocylindrales bacterium
TCCTCGACCGAGACGCCGCGGTCGACCTTGCCTAACGGGCCGGCGAACGCGCCGTCCTCGGTCTGCGGCCCGTGCCCGGAGATGTACGCCCGGTCGCCCACGATCCGCACCGGGCTGAACGGCAGGACCACGCCCGATGGCGGCTGGAACGGCGGAGGCAGGCGCAGCCCCATCTGCTCGAGCCGCTCTTCGATCCGCATCGCGTCCTCCGATCCTCCTGGGGCCTCAGGTCCGGGCCCGGCCATGCCGATAGTGCTCCACCGCGGCGCGGAGATCCTCGGGCGTGACCATCCCGGCCCGGACGAGCCCGGTCAGGTAGTCCGCGCGACGGTCGCGCTCGGCCTCGAGATCGCCGGCCCGCCGACCGACCCGTTCGGCCAGCTCCGGCACGATGCCCCAGGCGAAATCCTCGAATCCATCGGCCGCCGGGTCCCAGGTCGCGAGGACCGCCGGCCCTAGGCGCTGGACGTGGCCGGCGGCATCGCGGACCACCGGCCGGACGTAGTGCGCGGCCACGACGCGTCGGAGGACCGCTCCCGTCGCCCTGTCCCGGAGCGCGCGCAGGACGAGGACGACGCCCAGCCGCGACAGCTCGTCGTCGGTGAGGGCGACCTCCGGGCCGCCGAGCTCGGCGAGGACCTCCTCGAGCGACTCCGCATGGATCGTCGCCCCGAGCCCGTAGCCCAGGCTGAGCGCCCGGACGACGACGCGCGCCACCTCGCCCCACGTGTAGATCGGCAGGTGGTCGCTGAACTCATGGACGAGGAGCACGGTCGTCGCCGGCTCGACGGCGCCGACACCCCCGGCCGCCCCGGCCACCGCCGGGGCAGTCGCCGGACCCACGCCACCGAACCCGTGGGCTCGCCAGCCCAGGGCGGACGCCTCCGGCAGCCACGCGAAATCCTCCGCGTAGCCCGTGAGCTCCTGCGTCCGGGTGCCCGGGGGCAGGAGGTCGAGCAGCGCGTGGAGGAGCGTCGACTTGCCGGTCCCGGACGGACCCGCGGCCACCACGAGCGGGACGCGCGCCTCGACGAGCAGCCAGAGGAGGGCGGCGAGCGATGCGTCCAGCGTCCCGTCCCGGACGAGCTCCACGATCGAACGGGGACTCGGGGACCGAGGGTCGCGCAATCTGCTGCCCCGGCGGAGGCCGTCGTCGGGGTCGATATCCATCGCGGCTCCGGCATTCGCGTGTCGTGGGCCAGGGGCCGCAGCGTACGGTGGCGGCCCGACCCCGGTCAACGCGCGGCCCGGCACTAGACTGCCCCGATGGATGCCGGCGCCGCGAACGACGAACACATCCGGCCCGCGACACCCGACGAGCGGGGGGACGTCCGGGCGATGCACGCGGCGAACCGGTCGGCCTGGGACGAGGCGGCGGAGCGCTACGAGCGCTGGCTGCCCGAGGCGACCGAGCTCATCCGATCCGGCGGGACGAACCTCCTGGAGCCCGAGCTCGAACTCATCGGCGACCTCCACGGACGCTGTCGCCGGGCGATCCATCTCCAGTGCGCGGGCGGCCGGGACAGCCTCTCCCTCTGGAACCTGGGCGCCGACGAAGTCGTCGGCATCGACTTCAGCCCGCGGATGATCGACCTCGCGGAGCGGCTCACGGCCGCCGTTGCCGCGCCGGCCCGCTGGATCGTCTGCGACGTCCTCGACGCACCCCACGACCTCGACGGGACCGCGGACCTGCTGTACACGGGCCGGGGTGCCCTCATGTGGCTCCAGGACCTCGACGCCTGGGCCGCCGTCCTGCGCCGCCTGCTCTCGCCGACCGGGCGCCTCGTGCTGTTCGACGGGCACCCCGCCGAGTGGCTGTTCGACGTCGGGGAGGATGGCGGCTGGGTCGCCACCGACTACGACTACTTCGCCGGACCCGAGGCGTCGAAGGGCTGGTCACCCGAGTACATCGACCACCTCTCGATCGACGACGCCGATCAGAGCTGGAAGTTCGCCCGGGCGTGGACGCTCGGCGAGGTCATCACCGCCCTGGTCGGGGCGGGCCTGCAGCTCGAACGGGTCGCCGAGCATCCGACCGACTGGTGGGCCGGTCATGCCGACGTCCGTGACGACGAGCGCGGCCGGGTCCCGCTCTCGTTCTCCGTCCTGGCCCGACGCGGGTCGATCCAGGGCTGACCCGGGCGCGGTCGTCGGGTAGCATCGGCCGATGGAGCCACGATGACCGAGGAACGACGCCTCGTCACGATCCTCTTCGCCGATGTCCGGGGCTCGACCGCCCTCGGCGAGTCCCTCGACCCCGAGGACCTGCGTGCCCTCCTGAGCCGCTACTACGCGATCTCGCGGGAGGTCGTCGCGGACTACGGCGGGACGATCGAGAAGTTCATCGGCGATGCCGTCATGGCCGTGTTCGGCCTGCCCATCGCCCACGGCGACGACGCCGAGCGCGCCCTGCGCGCCGCGCTCGATATCCGGGACCGCGTCCGCGACGATCCACGACTCGGCGAGCGCCTGCCGATCCGGCTGGGTGTCGCGAGCGGCGAGGTCGTGGCCCGGCGCGACGCGGCGGAGGGCCAGGACTTCCTCATCACGGGCGATGCGGTCAACGTCGCGGCCCGGCTCCAGCAAGGCGCGGACGCCTGGGCGATCCTCGTCGCGGAGCGGACGGCCTCATCGGCCGGCGGCTTCCGGTTCGGCCTCGCGGTCGGGCTCGACGCGAAGGGCAAGTCCGTGCCCGTGCCGGCCCGGGCCCTGCTCGGCCGAGCGGACCGGGCCCGCCGGCGATTGCCGATGATCGGCCGCGAGGCCGACCTGCAGCAGCTCGAGCTCGTCGCGCGGCGCGTCTTCACCGAGCGCCGGCCGTTCCTCGTGAGCGTCGTGGCTCCCGCGGGGACCGGCAAGACCCGCCTGCTCGAGGCCCTCCTCGACCGCCTGCCGGAGCTCGATCCGAACGCGAAGGTCGCCGTCGCCCAATGCCTGCCCTACGGGCAGCGCCTGACGTACTGGCCGCTCCGGGCCGTCCTGCATCGGCTCACGGCCACGACCGACGACACGCCGCCGGACCGGCTTCGATCGACGACCGAGGCCTGGCTCCGCGACCGTGGCGTCGCGGACGCCGCCGGGGTCGCCGGCTCACTCCTCGCGACGGTCGGCGCCGCCGACCTCGAGGTCGTCGACCGGATGGCGCTGTTCGGCGCCTGGCGGACCGCCGTGGAGGCCGCCGCGGCGGACGGGCCGCTCGCGCTCGTGCTGGAGGACCTCCACTGGTCGAGCGACAGCCTCCTCGACCTCAT
>DASVIK010000478.1:0-5137 GCA_036382135.1 Candidatus Limnocylindrales bacterium
GCGCCGTCATGGCGGTGACCCACCTCCACCACCCACCGGACGCCCCGAAAGAGCGCGACGAGCAGGCGGCCGCGCTCCTCGCCTGGCTCGAGAGCTCGCCGCAGGCCGATGCCACGATCCTGGTCGGGGACTTCAACGCCGGCCCACAGGAGCCGGCGTACGCCCGCATCGCCGCGGCGGGCTTCCGTTCATCGTTCCTCGAGGCGAACGACCACGAGCCCGCCTACACCTGGCCGTCCGGTCTCCAGGCCGAGGCGATGGACACCGACGGCGACCCGGAATGCCTCGACTACATCTGGGTCCGCGGCGATGTCCGCGTCGTGGATTGCCGGCTCGCCTGGGACCGCCCCGACGTTGACGACCCGACCCTCTATCCCACTGACCACCTGGGCCTGGCCGCCCATCTCGAGATCGGTCGCCGATGACTGGGCCGGGGAGGTTTGGCGGCCCGGCGTCGGGCGATGCCCGCCGAGGCCGGCGCACATTGCGCCTCGCCCACCGGGGCGACCACCGGCGAGCGGTCGAGAACACGATCCCGGCCTTCCTCACGGCGATGGCCCGGCCCGCCTGCGACGGGCTCGAGTTCGACGTCCGCCAGTCGCGCGACGGGGCGCCGGTCCTCCTCCACGACACGACGCTCGCGCGCGTCCAGGGCCGCCCGGACGCGGTCGTGGAACTCACCGTGGCGGAACTCGACGCCATCGGCGTGCCGACCCTCGCGTCCGTGCTCGCGGCGGTGCCGCGCCGGGCCTTCCTCGACATCGAGCTCAAGGAGGTCCTGGGCCGGCCGCTCCTCGAGGTCCTCGCCGGCGGTCGTGGCCCGGACCTCGCGAACGCCGTCATCTCGTCGTTCGATCCATTGGCCCTCCGGCGGATGCGCGGTCTCGCGAGCGCATGGCCGCTGTGGCTCAATGCCGTCGATCTCGCCGTGCCGACGATCGAGCTGGCCCTCGAGCTCGACTGCGCCGGGATCGCGGCCGAGTACCACGGCATCGACGAGCGGGGCGTCGACCGGGCGCGGCAGGCCGGCCTGGAAGTCGCCGGCTGGACCGTCACGCGCCGGCCGACCTACGCACGGATGGTCGAGCTCGGTGTCGTCGCGGTCTGCGTCGAGGGCCCGGCACTCGACGGCTAGCCAGATCAAGACTCCCGAGCGAAGGCGCCGGGTGACCCGGCGCACGGACTATCCTCACCGGTAGCTGGCCACACGGAGGAACTCGGAGCGCATGACGATCGAGCGGGCCGATCTCGTCATCGTCGGCGCCGGCACGATCGGCGGCTGGGCGTCGGTCTTCGCCCGGGAGGACGGGGCCGGGCGGGTCGTCGTCCTCGAGCGCGGGCTGGCCGGCGACGGCGCGAGCAGTCGGGCGGCCGGCATTGTCCGGGCCCAGGGCGGCATCCCCCAGACGGTCGTCCTCGGTCGCTGGTCCATCGCGTTCTACAACGGCCAGGCGGCGCGCTACGGGACCGATTCGGGGTTCCGCGAGCTCGGCTACGTCATCCTCGCGACGACCGAGGACGACGAGGCGGCCGGCCATGAGCGCGTGGCGATGCAGCGGGCCGCCGGCCTCGAGGTGCGCTGGGTGGAGGCGCCGGAGGCGTCGGAGCTGACCGGCGGCACGCTCGCGCCCGACGGCCATCGTGGCGGAAGCTACATCTCGACGGACGGGGCCATCTCGCCGCCCCGCAACGTGCGCGCGTACTCCCTCGCGATGGCCCGCCTCGGCGTGGAGCTGCGCGAGCGGACGGCGTTCACGGGGCTGCGCGTGGAAGGCGGGCGGGTCGTGGGCGTCGAGACGTCGGCCGGCCCGATCGCGACCGAACGGGTCCTGCTGACCGGCGGGCCGTCGTTCCGTGCCGTCGGCCGCCTGGCGGGCGTCCGCATCCCGGCCGGGGCGGCGCGGCACACGGTGGCGGTCACCGAGCCACATGCCGCGTTCGACGTCGCGCGGCAGCCGATGGTCTTCGACATCGGTCGGGGTCTCTACTGGCGCCTGGAGGAGGGCGGCCTCCTGTTCGGCTGGAGCGATCCCGACGAGACGCCGGGCGAGGCCCGCTCGATCGACATGGCCGCCCTGGCTCGGACCCGGGAGTGGCTGGCCGACCTCGTTCCGGTCACCCGGTCGCTCGGCCTGCGCCGGATCTGGGCGGCCACGATCGACTACACGCCGGACCACCTGCCGATCCTGGGTCCGGGTCTCGACGCCGAGGGCGCGCCGATCGCCGGCCTGACCGTGGCGTCGCCGGGCGGTCACGGGATGATGTGGGGCCCCGGCGTCGCGCGCGTGGGGACCGACCTCGCCTTGCGCGGACGGACGGACCTGATCGACGTGACCGATCTCGGCCTCGACCGATTCGACGCCAAGGGTCGCAGCCGCCTCGCCAGCGACCCCATCGCGCTCCCGTTCCCGCTCGACGCGGGCGACGAACCAGACACTCCTCCCCGCTGAGTGAGGGCCGCGGCCGGCGCCCAGGCGCCCCCGCTGCGATCTGGCCATCCGCACGCCGCTGCCTTCTGCTGGCCGTGATCAGGGTCGGGTCCGGCCAGATGCTCGCCACGAGCGCCCAGGGCAGGCTGAGCATGGCGCACGGGGGCATCGTGCGCTCGAGACGGCCGTGGTGTATGCCGCCGGCGGCTAACTCTGACCGTTCGGCGACGATCGGCCATCGTCCGGCTCGGCCCCGCGTCTTCGTGGCGCGCATCTGGCCATCTGGGTCGTTGGCGCTTCCCCCGATGACCGCCGGCGGCCAGAATCGCGCCAGGGGAACGCCAGGCCACCTCTGGCCACGGAATCGGGCTCGCCCGGACCGCCAGCGTCGGTCATCCGTGCTCACGAAAGAGGGGGCCCGGGTCGCCCCAAACCGGATCTGGGCCCAGATCGGCGATCGCGATGGCCCAACGGTCCCCGGGCGCAAGTCTGGCCGCGGAATCGGCGTCCGGCGGGGCTAACGATCCCCGGGCGCGAGTTTGGCCACGAGCCGACGCGCCGGGGCCACGAACCGGCCGCCGCGTGGGTCGCCGCCTCCCCGCCCCCGGCCATGAGCGGGCCGCCATGAGCGGGCCGCCACGAGCAGCGACCTCAGTCGCCGGGCAGCGCGTCCGGTGGCACCAGCCAGCGCAGGGTCCCGCCGCCGGCATCGAGCGGCGGGACGAGGTCGATCCGGACGAGAGCGCCCTTGCGCATCTCGAGCGTCATGAGGCCCGACAGGAAGGCGGCGAGCTCGCTGAAATCCGGATCGTGGCCGACGAGCATCGGGCGCGATGGACCGCCCGCATCGCGGAGGATCTCCTCGACGAGGTGGACGTCAAGCGCGCCGGCCAGTCGCGGCTCGCTGACGACCGACATCCCGAACACGTCCGCGACGACCGCGGCGGTCTCGGCCGCGCGCACCTTCGGGCTCGTGATGATCGCGTCGGGCCGATGATCGATCGACAGAAGCCATCGGGCGACCCGGGCCGCCTGGCGCTGGCCCTTCGGCGAGAGCGGTCGCTCGGCGTCGGGGCGCGTCCAGGCCATGGAATCGCCCGCGTCGGCGTGGCGCAGCAGGAGCAGCTCGAGACGATCGGATCGGGCGGCCACGTCGCCCATCATCGCACCGGTCGGGCCAGCGCCCTCGCGATTCAGGGATTCAGGTCTTCGATCTCGCCCGTGGCCAGGAAGACGACGTCCTCGGCGATGTTCGTCACCCGGTCGCCGATCCGCTCGAGGTAGTGGGCGGCGAACAGCAGCCGGGCGCCGCGGTCCACGTTGTCCGGGTCGGCCCGCATGAGGTCGAGCACCTCGTCGAAAGTGCGGTGGTAGAGCGTGTCGATCTGGTCGTCGCCCGCGGCGACCCGGCGCGCCTCGTCCTGATCGACGTCGACCAGCGCGCGCAGGATGCCGTGGACGAGCTGGGCCGCCAGCTCGGCCATCTCGGGCAGGTCGACGTATTGCTTGAGCGGAGCCTGCGGGGCGAGCTTGCGGACCTGCTTGGCGACGCTCCCGGCGTGGTCGCCCATCCGTTCGAGCTCGTAGCCAACGTGGTCGATCGTCAGGAGGAACCGGAGGTCGCGGGCGACCGGCTGCTGGGTCGCGATCGTCGTCGTGACCAGCGTGCTCACCGTCCGCTGCATCTCGTTGATCCGCTGGTCGCCGACGATGACGGCCAGGGCGGCCTCGGCATCGTGTTCCGTCAGCGCTCGCAATGAGGCGCGGATCGCCTCTTCCACGAGGCTGCCCATCCGGAGCACGTTGTCCTTGATCTCGCGCAACGCTCGATCGAGCGTCTCGCGGGCGGGATGCGGGCCGCCGCCGGTCGTGAGGCTCACCTTGTCGGCATGGTCGAGGATGTCACCGAGCTGGCGCTCCATCTGGGTCTGCGGCTCGGGGGCGGACCGGGTCTCATCGGCCATCGTCGTCGTCCTTCCTGGCTCAGCCGAAGCGGCCCGAGACGTAGTCCTCGGTGAGACGCTCGTGCGGGTTGGTGAAGATCTGCATCGTGTCGCCGATCTCGACCAGGTAGCCGGCTCGATCCTCGCCCATCGTGAAGAACGCCGTGCGGTCGCTGACCCGCGAGGCCTGCTGCATATTGTGGGTCACGATGACGATCGTGACACTCGCCTGGAGCTCCCGGATCAGCTCCTCGATCTTGAGGGTGGCGATCGGGTCGAGCGCGGAGCAGGGCTCGTCCATGAGGACGATCTCCGGTTCGACGGCGAGCGCTCGAGCGATGCACAGCCGCTGCTGCTGCCCGCCAGAGAGCGACATGCCGTTCTCGCGGAGCTTGTCCTTGACCTCGTCCCACAGGGCTGCCCTCCGAAGGCTTCGCTCGACGACCTCGCCGAGCTTGGCCGCGGAGTGGCGACCGGTCAGCCGGAGCCCGGCCACGACGTTGTCCTGGATCGACATCGTCGGGAATGGGTTCGGGCGCTGGAAGACCATGCCCACGATCCTTCGGAGCTGGACCGGGTCGACCCGCGGGTCGTAGACGGACACGCCGTCCAGGAGGACTTCGCCCTCGACTCGGGCCCCCGGGATCACCTCGTGCATCCGGTTGAGTGTCCGCAGGAACGTGCTCTTGCCACAGCCGGACGGCCCGATCAATGCGGTGACCGCGTGGGGCTGGATCGCGAGCGAGACGTCACGCACGGCCCGGA
>DASVIK010000479.1:0-6043 GCA_036382135.1 Candidatus Limnocylindrales bacterium
TCAGGACCACGAGCCACTCGAGCCGGACACCGCGAGCCACGGCCTCGACCGGGTCGAGGCTGCGCGAGAGGTCGAGCCAGGCGGCGATCGAGCCGGCCGCCTGGGCCTCCGCCACGAGCCGCATGGCGAGGGTCGTCTTGCCGCTCGAATGGTCGCCGCGGAGGGCGAGGCCAGCCTGGCGGGGGACGCCGCCGACGCCGAGGATCGCGTCGAGGGCGGCGAACCCAGTGGGGACGACCCGGGCCTCATCGTGCCGCGGCGCCACCTCGGGGAGTGGCGGCGCGAACTCCGACGGCAGTGGCACCGTGGCCAGTGCCCCGACCACCTCCCCCACCACCCGCGGAGCTGCCGATCCCCAGCGAGCCTGAAGGGTCGCCAGGGCTGCCGTGACGTCGGGGGAAGCGTGGACCATCGCCGCTTGATGATAGAACATCTGTTCTATTCGTCAAGGGCCGACGACCCTATCGCGGCGGGCGGGCCGCCACCGCGTCGACGATCGTCGTCACCCCCGTCCGCCAGGCTCGATCGACGTCACCGCCCAGCCGGAAGGCGCCGGCCAGCTCCATCGTCACGAAGCCATGGGCGAAGGCCACGAGCAGCCGGGCCGCCTCGAGCGGTCCCCCGGCCGGCCCGGTCGCGTCGGCGCCGTCACCCGTGGGCACGAGCGCCCCGAGCGCCTGGAACAGCGGCGCGACCGCCGCCTCGTTCGTCTCCGGAGAGACGCGCATCTCGTCGGGCAGCGCCGCGAAGAGGAGCCCGTAGACGCCGGCCCGACGATGGGCGAACGCCCGGAACGCGTCGGCCATGGCGATGATGTCGGCCCGCGGATCCCCGCCCTCCGCCGCGCCCGACAGCGCCGTACTGAGCTCGGCCATGGCGGCTTCCTGGACGGCCCGGACGAGCGCCGCCCGATCGCGCACCCGCTTGTACAGCGACGGCGCGCGCACCCCAACCTCGGCGGCGACCGCCTGCATCGTCAGCGCGTCGAGGCCGCCCGACTCGAGGAGGTGCGCGGCGGCGTCGAGGATGGCCTCGTCGGTGGTCTTGGCCCGGGCTGGACTCATGGGTCGACTTTAGGCTATTGACACTAGCCTTGCAAGGCTACATCATGTAGCCATCAAACGACGACCGCCCCGACAGGAGACCGATGATGACCGCCCAGCCCACGACTGCCCTTTCGACGGCCGCGCGCCGCCCGACCGCCGCAGAGCACCTCCCGACGGACGCGATGGCCTCCCGGAGCGGCGTCCGAACGCTCATCCAGGCCGAGGGCCTGCCGATCTTCATCGCCGGAGCGGTCGCCTTCGGAGCGCTCGGCGGCGCGTGGCCGGCCTTCGTTCCGCTGCTCCTCGTGCCGGACCTCTCGATGGTCGGCTACCTGCGCGACACGCGCCTCGGCGCCCTGACCTACAACCTCGGCCACAATCTCGTCACGGCGGGAGTGCTACTGGTCCTGGGTCTCGGGATCGGCGTCGGCTGGCTCGCGATCGCGGGCTCGGTGGCCCTCGCCCACGTCGGGATGGACCGGCTCTTGGGCTATGGCCTCAAGTACCCGACGACGTTCAAGGACACCCATATCCAGCACGTCTGAGGCGGCGGCGAGGCCGGGACCGGACCGAGGGCCGTGCTACACTCTCGGCCCGGTCAGCCCGGCTGGCCGCGGTTCCCCCGGGTCCGCCGCGTGGGGATGTAGCTCAGTCGGAAGAGCACTGCGTTCGCATCGCAGGGGTCAGGGGTTCGAGTCCCCTCATCTCCACCATCCACCCCCGAGCCTGGACTCCACGCGGGTGTTCGACCCCGATGGCGGCCAACGGTCGGGGCGACCTTCATGGGCTACCGCGGTGACGACACCTGTGGTGTCATCGGGATCCGCGTGCGGAACGGCCACCCCACCGCGCCGGCCGCGTTGACGCGCCCGGACCCATAGAGGTTGTCGCGACCCCTGGCCCCGAGATCGACCGCCGTCGCCCGCAGCGCGGTCTCGACCTGATCGACGGTCGCGCCCGGGTGGGCGGAGCGGACGAGCGCCGCCACGGCCGCGACGTGCGGCGTCGCCATGCTCGTCCCGGACATGGAGGCGTAGCCACCCGTGCGATAGGTCGACACCGTCCCGACGCCCGGTGCAGCCAGGTCGACCGTGCTGTTGGCATTGCTGAACGAGGCGTGCCGGTCGAAGTCGTCGGTCGCCGCGATCGACAGGACATGACGGAACGCGCCCGGGTAGCTGACCGTGCCGTTGCCGTCGTTGCCGGCGGCCGCGACGATCGTGATCCCGGCGTTGTACGCGGCGTCGACGACCGGCTGGAGGGCCGTCGCGTCGTGCGCCGTGAGCGTGCCGCCGAGACTCATGCTGATCACCTGGGCGCCGTGGACCCGGGCGTAGTCGATCCCGTCGAGCACGTCGCTGATGTAGCCGTGACCCGCATCGTCGAGCACCTTGATCGGCATGATCGTGACGCGCGGCGCGATGCCCGCGACGCCGATGCCGTTGTTCGTCTCGGCGGCGATCGTCCCGATGACGTGAGTCCCGTGGCCGTTCCCGTCGCTCACATTGGCCGTGTCCGTCAGGAAGTTCCAGGGCGTGGTGACGGCCACGCCGTCGAGGTCGGTGTGCGTTCGCATCATCCCGGTGTCGAGGACCGCCACGACGACCGCGGCGGATCCGGTTGTGGTCTTCCAGGCCGCCGGTACGCCGATCAGCCGGAGGTCGGCCTGGCCGCTGGCGTAATACGTGTCGTTCGGAGCGGCCGTCGGCCAGCCGTCGATGTGGACCAGGGCGTCGGGAACCACGGACAGGACGCCGGGAGTCGAGCGCAGGCCCGACGCGACAGCGGTGGCCCGACCGGGCAGGGCGACGACCAGGCTGCGCCGCCCGCTGACGCCGAGCGTTGCGGTCGCCACCCCGGCGATCCGCAGCGGGCCGGAGGCCGCCGGGCCCCACGTGACGATGAACCGGCTGCCCGAAGCGAGGGCGCTGCGAGCCGAGACTTCGGCCGGCGCGGCCAGGGGCACGATGACGCCACCAACGACGGCGGCTGCCACCAGGACGGTCCACGCGAGTCGGCGGCCGGGTCTCATGACCCCCTCCGCGGCGTCGTGGCGGAGAAGATCGCGGCCCCGCGGTCGGGCGACGTGACGACGAAGGAGCGACGCATCGAGCTTGTCCCCTGGGCGGAACTGCGCGGCGGACGAATGGGCGGCACGTCGTCGAAGAGATGGCCGGGGGACGCAGGCCGATCGTCCCGGTCAGCCGATCTGGGCGCAATCGACCGTTCGCCCCGGGCGCACCGCCGGCCTCGCCATCGGCACCTCCCCCAGGCGACGTAGGCATCCCGTGAACAGGACGATGTGGACGGCCGGCGCCTGAGCGGAGGAGGCTCCGGCGGCTCCGCGCGACGATGCGCGAGGCGGCGAAAAGAGATGGCCACGCCCGGCGAAACGGTGCATGCTCTCAACGGCAAAGTGGCCGCGCGACGGATGCGTCCCCGGATCGCGCGACCCGCTCATCGAGGGACCATGCATCGCTCCTGGTCGCGCATCGTCGGCGCATCGATGGTCGCCACGATCCTCGCCCTGTCCGTTTCCGCCGGGGTCTCGGCGCGGGGCAGGGTCGAAGCCACCCGTGCCTGGGTGCCGCTCGGCCCGGACAGGATCCTGGATCGGGTCGCCCTCGCCCCGCTTCCGCCGTTCAGTACCCGACCCTTCGCCGTGTCCTCGGCGACGATCCGCACGCTCGCCTGGAAGGACCTGCCGACGAATGGGTCCCACCTCCTCAGCCTCCAACGCGCGGCCGGTTCGGACGCCCAGGGCATCACGTTCAAGGTCATCAACGGTCGGCGCGTCTATTCGCCGGGCAACCTCGCCTCGGACGGCGACCGGTACCTCGACGGGTACGTTCGGACGGGCAACCCGGCCTACCTCGAGCGGGCACTCGTCCGCGCCCGCAAGCTCCTCACGCTCAGCGTCATGAGCGGCGGCGGACGCTACTTCGCCTACAAGTTCAGCTACGCCTCCGAAGGCCTGCCCGCGCCATGGTTTTCGGCGTACAGCCAGGGCTTTGCGCTCTCACTGTTCGTCCGGCTCTACCGGGTCACCGGGGATCGCCACTGGGCAGATCGCGCCCGGGAGACGGCCTTGAGCTTCCGGCGTCTCGGTCCGGCGTCCCGGCCATGGGTGGCCTATGCGCCGAACGGCTTCCTGTGGCTCGAGGAGTACCCGTCAGCGCACCCGAGCCACGTCCTGAACGGCTTCGACTTCGCGCTGTTCGGCCTGTACGACTACGAGCGGCTGACCCGTGACCCGACCGCTCACGCCCTTCTCGAGGGTGCCCTCCGGACGATGCGGGCCTATGGTGCGCGATACCGGGTGCCCAGCCAGGTGTGCCTCTACGACCTCGTCCATCGCACGCAGCCGGTCCATTACCACGCGATCGCCATCTGGCAGTTGCGCGACCTGACCGCCCTCAGTGGTGATCCGTGGTATGCGCATCTTGCTGCGCTCCTCAAGCGCGACCATCGCTGAGCGGTCGCTGGGTCCTCGGGGCGGTGAGCCCGCCGGTGTCCCGATCCCGGCGCCCTCCGCCGCCCGGATCGCGGCCCTGAGATCGCACCGCCGGAGAACCGGACGCATACCTGTCGGCGTATGGGCACGGAGAGTTCCCACTCCATTCCGACATATGAGGTGACCGATGACCCCCAAGAACCTGCTCGCCGCGACCATCATCGTCGTGGCCGGCATCACGGCGGCGTGCAGCAGCGCGGCGACGCCCGTGCCCGCCACCCCGGCACCCGCCTCCCCGGCGCCGGCCGCATCCTCGGCAGCTCCGGCCGCCGGTGGACCGGTCATCAAGACCGCCACCGTGGGCAGCCAGGGCACGCTCATCGTGGCCAGCTCCAACGGGATGACGGTCTACACGTTCGCGAACGACGTCAAGGACAACGGCAAGAGCGCATGCAGCGGTGGCTGCATCACGAAGTGGCCGGCGCTCACCGTCCCCGCCGGCGCCACGCCCGCGGGCGACACCGGCGTGACCGGCAAGATCGGGACGATCACCCGAGACGACGGTACGCTCCAGGTGACCTACAACGGCCTGCCGCTCTACTTCTTCTCCGGTGACAAGGCCGCCGGCGATGCGAACGGCATCTACACGAACTGGGCCGCCGTCAAGCCGTGACCCAGCGTGAGGTCCTTGTGACCATCGTCGGTTCGCTGCGCCGCATCGGGTGGCTCTGGATGCTCGCCTTGGCATTCATCGTCGCGGCCTGCGGCCAGAACGGATCGACCGGCTACTAGCGGTTCGACCGGCTACCAGGAACCAGGAGTGGCGGGGCACGCAGGTGCCCCGCCACTCATCATGCCGGCCGCGGGAACCGGCGGCGGCCCTCGGGCGTCGAAGCGACGTGAACGCTCGCCTCACGACGCTGACCGCTCTCATCGTGGCCTTCGCCACCGCGTGCACTTCCGCCGCCCCGGCAACCCCGACCGCCCCCGGCATCGAGCTCGCGGCGGCGTCCGTCCCGCGGACCGCCGCCGACGCCGCCGACGCGCTCAAGGCCGCCCAGGGCATGAACGCCTTCGGGCTCGACCTCTACCGACGGGTCGCGACCGGCACGGGCAATGTCGTGATCTCACCGGCGAGCGTCGCGCTGGCCCTGTCGATGGCCCGCCCCGGAGCCCGCGGCGAGACCGCCGCCCAGATGGACACGGTCCTGCGGGCGATCGCGTCGGACGATCACGCCGGCTGGATGAACGCGCTGGAAGCGGCCCTTACCGCTCGGACCGGCACCTTCAAGGACAGCGGCGGCAAGGACTCCGACGTGACGTTGCGCATCGCCAACGCGCCGTTCGGCCAGCGCGGCATGACCCTCGTCCCGGCGTACCTGGATGCGCTCGCATCGCGGTTCGGGGCCGGGCTGCGGCTCGTCGACTTCGTCGCCGACACCGAGCCCGCCCGCCAGCTCATCAACCTGTGGACGAGCGACCAGACTGAGCGGCGGATTCCGGAGCTCCTGGCGAAGGGGATCCTCGACCAGTCGACCCGCCT
>DASVIK010000480.1:0-1893 GCA_036382135.1 Candidatus Limnocylindrales bacterium
CTCCTCCGCGCGGCGGTAGAGCTTCGCGGGCCGCCCTGCCCCGGGACCGCTCCGACCACGCAGCCGCCGGTATTCCGCGGTGAGCAGGCCGGCGCGCAGGAGCCGCTCCAGGTGGAACGCGACCAGGGGCCGCCCGATCCCGAGCGCTTCGGCGGCCTCGTCCCGACCGACCGGCTCGTCGCGGCCGGCGACGTACTCGTAGAGCCGTCGGCGCGTCGGCTCGTCGAGCGCGGCGATCGCTCGCACCGGGTCGGCCGGCGCAGGTCCCTCGTTCATGCGGGCAGTCTACTGCACATCATCGCTAACGAAATCAGACGGCGTGGATCGAACTCCCTCAACGATCGCTCAAGGTCGGGCCTGCGACTGCGTGATTCGGCCGCCACGGGTACTAGTATCGAGCACATGGTGGCATTCGCCGGAGGGCGTGGCCTGATGGGCCGGGTCGCCGGTCGGCGCTCGGCGATGACGGTCGCCGCCGCGATCTGCCTGGCGCTGGTCGGCACGACGCTGGCCGTCGCGGCCATCCGCGCAGTCGTC
The DNA here is from genome assembly GCA_036382135.1 of Candidatus Limnocylindrales bacterium. Classification (GTDB taxonomy): domain Bacteria; phylum Chloroflexota; class Limnocylindria; order Limnocylindrales; family CSP1-4; genus C-114. The sequence continues at coordinate 538 of DASVIK010000480.1, forward strand.
CCCGACGTGGCCCCCGTCTACCTGCTGGCCGTCCTGGCCGTCGGCATGCTCTACGGGACCGCGCCGGCGGTGGTCACCTCGGTCGCGGCGTTCCTGCTCTACGACTTCCTGTTCGTCCCGCCGGTCTATACATTCACGATCGCGAGCCCCGACGAATGGCTCAACCTCCTCTTGCTCCTGGCCGTGGCCGTCGTCATCGGTCGGCTGGCGGCGCTCCAGACGCAGCGCGCCCAGGAGGCGGCGGACCGTGCGCTCGAAGCCGAGTCGCTCTACGGGATCACCGGCGTCCTCGCCTCGACGAGGACCGTCGACGAGGCCACGCCGCTCGTCCTCGCCCGGCTCGCGGAGACCACCGCCATGGATCGCGTCTGGTTCGGGCTCGGGCCGACGCCCACCGAGGAGCGGATCGTCGCCGACACGGCCGCGGCCGAGGCGCTGCCGATGCCGGGCTGGCATGTCGTCCTGCAGCGCCCGTCCGACGGCCCGGCGCGCTGGGTACGGACCCACGTGGGCCGGCCCGGCGCGCGGCGCCCCGCGAAGGCGGTCGTCCACCGGGTCCGCGTCGAGGTCGCCGGCGAGCTCCTCGGCTCGCTCTGGGCGCTGCGGGCCCGGGCCGAGCACGAGCCGGACCGCGCGGAGACCCGGATCCTGGCGGCCGCCGCAGACCAGCTCGGCCAGGCCGTGGTCCGGGACCGCCTGTCGGAGGAGGCCACGAACGCCGCCATCCTCCGCGAGAGCGAGTCGCTGAAGTCCGCACTGCTGGACTCCGTCTCCCACGACCTGCGGACACCGCTCGCCACGATCCGCGCGGCCGCCGGCAGCATGCTGGATCGAAGCATCGGCTGGAGCGAGGATGAGCAGTTCGAGGCCTTCCAGACCATCGATGCCGAGGCCGAGCGGATGGGTCGGCTCGTGCGCAACCTCCTGGACCTGAGCCGGATCGAGGGCGGTGCGCTCCGGCCGGACCTCGCCGCCCAGGATGCGGGTGAGCTGGCTCGGCAGGCCGTCAGCCGGACGCACGCCCAGGGGAAGACGATCCGGATCGACATTCCGCCGTCGCTGCCGCCCGTCCTCGTCGACGACGTCTACCTGGGCCAGGTCCTGGCCAACCTGCTCGAGAACGCGGTTCGGTACGGAGGTCCCACGATCGTGGTCAAGGGCCGCGACCTGCCCGAGGAGGGCGGCGTCGAGGTGAGGGTCGCCGATGACGGCGACGGCGTCCCGGTTCGTGCCCTGGCGCACCTCTTCGACAAGTTCTACCAGGTGCCCAGGTCGGACGACCTGTCCCGGCGCGGCATGGGAATTGGCCTGACTGTCGTGGCAGGTCTCACGCGCGCGATGGGTGGCACCGTCCGT
>DASVIK010000481.1:0-6410 GCA_036382135.1 Candidatus Limnocylindrales bacterium
GGTGCGGATGATGTATTGGACGGCATTGCCCAGATAGGCGACCTGCTCGACGACCGCGCCGAGCTCCGGCGCGGACACGCTCCCATCGACGGAGCGGATGGAGACGGCCTCGGGCCGCAGGCTGATGTCGACCGCCTGGCCGGTCGCGCGGCCGGTCGCACCGATGAGGCAGCGATCGCCCGAATCGAGACGGACGGTCGCCGTCTCCGGCCCTGCGTCCTCCACGGTGCCGTGGAGGAGGTTCGTCGTGCCGATGAAGTCGGCGACGAAGCGGGTCGTCGGCCGGTCGTACAGCTCCTCGGGCGTGCCCAGCTGCTCGACCTTGCCGTGATTCATCACCGCGATCCGGTCGCTCATCGTGAGCGCCTCTTCCTGGTCGTGGGTGACGTACACGAAGGTGATCCCGACCTCCGTCTGGATCCGCTTCAGCTCGATCTGGAGGCGCTTGCGGAGCTTGAGGTCGAGGGCACCGAGCGGCTCGTCGAGGAGCAGCACGTTGGGCCGGTTGACGAGCGCGCGGGCGAGGGCGACCCGTTGCTGCTGGCCGCCCGAGAGCTGTTTCGGCTTGCGCTTGCCATAGCCGGCGAGGTGGACGAGCTCGAGCGCGTCGCCCGTCCGCCGGGCGATCTCGCCCTTGGGCACGTGCTTGCGCTTGAGCCCGAAGGCGATGTTGCCCGCCACGTCGAGATGGGGGAACAGCGCGTAGTTCTGGAAGACCATGTTGACCGGGCGCTTGTCGGGCGGCTCGTACGTGACGTCCCGGCCGCGGAGCTCCACTCGGCCCCCGGTCGGCAGCTCGAAGCCGCCGATCATCCGCAGCGTGGTGGTCTTGCCGCAGCCCGACGGGCCGAGGAGCGAGAAGAACTCGCCGGCGCGGATGTCCAGCGACACGTCATCGACGGCACGCACCTCGCGGAAGTGCTTCGCGAGGTCGACGAGCCGGATCTCGGGTGGCACGGAGCTGGGGACGCCGTCCGTCATCGATCCGGGGAGCCTAGTCGAGGGTCAGCCGCGGGCTTCATCGTCGTCCCACGATACGCAACGCCGCCGGGACGCGCCACGCCTGCCCGTTCGAGCGGCGCGCCGGCGTGGCTGGCGCGTCCTTGGGCCGTCCGATATCGCGCCCATCGCTGCCGCGAGCGGAGGGAGGCGGTCAGCCCTGCCCGCGTCCGGGCTTGTCGCGATCCCTATCGCGCCCCACTCGTGCCTGATCCCGGTCGGGGCGATAAGCGTCCGGGCGATCCGGACTCACGGGAACCTGCGACCCGGCCCGGTGCTGACGGCAATCATGGGCGCGATATCGCGGGTGCCAACGGCGGCCCGCTGCCTGCGGCGCCGCGTCTCAGGCCTTGCGCCGCCGGAGGTTGTGGGGGAACGTCGGGCCGGGCGGTGGCGGGATGCGCATCCGGGCATCGAGCGTGGTGGCCTTGCGCCGGGCGAGCTCGAGGCGGAGCGACTTCTCGCCCTGGGCCATCGCCCAGCGGTGGTTCGCCCCGAAGATCGGCTTCATGACGAATGAGAACGTCTTGAGCGCGCCCTTCTCGGCCGAGATCTTCCAGTCGTAGGTCACGATCGTCTCGTCGCCGACCTGCTCGAACGTCCAGATGCCGCGGCCCACGAAGTCGCCGACCGCCTCGAGCGAGAACCCATGCGGGCTGCGGTTCTCGGTGACCCGGAAGCTCCAGCGCAGCGTGTACGGCAGCCAGCCCTTCGTGTACAGCCCGATGACCGCACCGACGCCTTCGGGCCCGCCCGCCTCGAGCTGCTCCACGTCCAGGTAGACGGACGGCCACCAGCGGGCGAGGTCCGGGCCGTTGCCCAGGACCTCGGTGATCTCCTCGGGCGTCGAGACGAGACGCCAGGTCGTGATGAAGTGATAGTCGTTGGCTGCCATCGGCGCGATGGTACGGGTCTGCCGAGGTGCGTGTCAGCCCGGCCGGAGCCCCGAGCGGGCCGCGATGCGCTCGCCGGCTTCGGCCCAGCCGGCGTCGATCGGCCGGCCCGGCGCATCGAGGTCGACGATGAGCGGCGCGTGGTCCGACGGGATCGGCTTGCCCTTGCGCGCCTCGCGGTCGATCTCCGCCCAGACGACCCGTTCGGCCACCGACCCGGTCGCCAGGAGGTGGTCGATCCGCATCCCGAAGTTCTTGTGGAAGTTGCCGGCCCGGTAGTCCCACCACGTGAAGCGCCCGAGCTCGGGCCGGCGCTCGCGATAGACGTCCACCAGGCCCCACGCGAGCAGCTCGCGGAACGCGGCGCGCTCCCGCTCCGAGACATGCGTGCCGCCGTGGGCGGCCCGGGGATCCCAGACGTCGACGTCGGTCGGGGCGATGTTGAAGTCGCCGCCGAGGAGCAACGGCTCGGACGGGTCGGCCGCCTCGTCGAGCCACCTGCGCAGCCGGTCGTACCAGGCGAGCTTGCCGAGGTAGAACGGCGAGTCCACGACGCGCCCGTTCGGACCGTACAGGCTGACGACACGCAGGGGTGGACCCGACCCGTCGGTGACGGTCAGCGCGAGCATCCGCGCCTCCGTGAGCGGGTCGAAGTCCTCTTCGCTGGAGGTCGTCGCGCCCGGGCCCGAGTCGCGGACCGGCCCGTCGCCGAAGTTCGTCACGACGTCCGACACCGCGAGACCCTGCCGCACAGCAGCCGCGACCCCGTTCCAGCGCCCCTCGCCGTGGTGGATGAGGTCGTAGCCGGCCATCGCGAACGCCATCACCGGCGCGTCGCCATCGCCGAGCTTGGTCTCCTGGAGGAGCGCAACGTCGGGGGCCGCGCGGTCGAGCCACCACTCGACCTTCTCCATCCGGGCCTTCAGCGAGTTCACGTTCCAGGTGGCGATGCGCACGGCCGGGCGGCCTCCCGTCAGAAGCGGCGGCCGCGCTGCCGCGAGAGGTCGAAGGTCGCCGTGTCGGCGATGGCCATGACCGCCATCGTGCCTGCCTGGACCGGGTCGCTGACCACGAGATCCACGTTCTTCGTGATGCTGCCGGCCATGTTCAGGGCGATGATCGGGATTCCGTGCTCGCGGAGCTCGCGCGCCGCCCGGCTGATGTCGCCACCCATGATCGAGCCGGCGAGCACGAGGAGCCGGGCACGGGGCAGGTCGGCGACGGCACGGACCGCGGCCGCGATGTTCTCCTCGCCCACGAGGGCGATCGTGTCCACACTGATCCGCTCGCCGCGCAGGTTGTGGCGATCCGCCTCGCTCACGGCCCCGAGTGCGACCTGGGCGACCTGGGCACCGCCGCCGACGACGATCACCCGCTTGCCGAACACCCGGTCCATCGAGCGGGTGAGGCGCTGCGCCCGCAGGCCGGCCACGGCGTCGAGGGCCTGGACGAGGGACTCTTCCTCGATCCCCTCGACCTCGATCTCCAACTCGACACCGGGGGACTTCGTCTCGTTGTCGGCCTCGAGCCGGCGGACCGTGCTGAGCGTCCGGAGCCGGCCGCCGGCGCGGCCGATGGCATCCGCGAGGTCGGGCACGGCCGACGCCCCGTCGTCGAGCACGACGTGGAGCGCGACGGTCACCGGGAGGTTCGGGCGTCGGGGCATGGGTCGGTCGCGTTCCGGTTCCGGTCGAGGGGGTCCGGGTCGCCGTCCGGCCTAGCGGCCGCGGTCCCGGACGTCGGTCACCGACATCTTGTCCGGTTCGAGGCCGCCGCTCGGGTCGTGCTCCTCGAACGGGAGGGCGAGGGCACCGAACGCCTCGCGGGTCAGGGCCGGATCACTCGTTGTGAGCATGAGTGCCCCATCGGTGTCCTCGGCCACGCCCACGATCCCGGTGATGTTGACGCTCCGCTCGGCGAGCGCGCTCGCGACGCGGGCCAGCGCCCCCGGCCGATCGTCGAGCTGGACCGTGAACCAGACCGTCACCTGCAGCACCTCACGGGCACGATGGTACCGCGCCCTCGGGGGTGCTCGCGTCCTGATACGCTCGCCGGCCATGAGCCCTCCCGCGGCATCTGCGCCGTCGGTCCAGATCTTCGGCCTCGAAGGCGACCAGGCGACGCGGGCGGCCCTGCGCTTCTTCAAGGAGCGCCGGGTCGCCGTCTCGTTCGTCGACCTGCGTCGCCGGCCGATCGCGGCCGGCGAGCTGCGGCGGTTCGTCGAGCGGCTCGGAGCGGTGGCATGCGCCGATACCGAGGGCCGGGCCTGGAGGGATGCCGGCCTGGGCTACCTGCGGATGACCGACGACGAGCTCGCCGCGCGCCTCCTCGCCGACGTACGCCTGCTGCGCCTGCCGTTGGCCCGCCACGGGAACGAGGTCACGGCGGGTCGGGCGGAGGCGATCTGGAAGGGCTGGCTGGCAGCGCCCGGATAGCCCTGCCGGGACCCTGTGCCCGGCGATACCGCACCCATGATCGCCCTGAGCCCTGCAAGGCCGACCGACCCGACCCGCCCCACCGGGCGCGCCCCCGGCGCCCCCGTAACCAGCGCTCAGCGGGCCCGACGACCCCAGGTGCGCCACGCGACCCAGGCCGCGGCGATGACGACCACGGCCCCGATCACCGCCCACGTCCGATCACCGACCATGACGCTCCCGCCGGTGATGATCCCGAGCCCCTGGCCGATGAACACGAGGCCGGTCAGCGCGACCAGCCCCGCGACGATGAGAGTCGCCGCGCTCGCCCGACTCAGCCCCTGCATGGCCACCTCCGAAGGCGCATCCTACCCCCACGATGACCAACGACCCAGCCGAGCCGATGGTTTCCGACCCCGCCGAGCCGATGGCTGCCGGCAGGCTCGGCAAGAGCGACGAGGATCGTCGGCGGGCGGGCCGGGTCGTGGTCTCCCCGGAGGCGGAGCGCGTGCTCCATCCGAGCGGCCCTGCGACCGAGGATGAGCGTCTCCTCGAGAAGCGCCGGCCGGCATTCCTCGACACCGACACGTGGCGCTCCCTGCGCATCCTCTCGGAGTTCGTCGAGGGGTTCGATGCCCTTGCCCAGGTCGGCCCGGCGGTCACGGTCTTCGGGTCGGCGCGCACGGAATCGGGCGAGCCGGCGTACGAGCTGGCACGGAGCGTGGGCCGGTTGCTCGCCGAAGCGGGCTATGCGGTCATCACCGGCGGCGGCCCCGGCGCCATGGAGGCGGCCAACCGTGGCTGCCAGGAGGGGGGCGGACTCTCGATCGGCTGCAACATCGAATTGCCCCACGAGCAGTCGATCAACGCGTACGTGGACCTCGGCGTCGAGTTCAAGTACTTCTTCGCCCGCAAGGTCATGTTCGTCAAGTACGCCGACGCGTTCGTCATCCTGCCCGGCGGCTTTGGCACCCTCGATGAGCTGTTCGAGGCGCTCGTCCTCATCCAGACCGGCAAGATCCGGCATTTCCCGGTAGTCCTGCTCGGGACGGCCTACTGGACCGGGCTCGTCGAGTGGATGCGTGCCGTGCAGCTGCCGGCCGGCAACATCGCCCCGTCCGACTTCGACCTCTTCCACGTGACCGACGACCCGGCCGAAGCGATCGCGGTGATCCGTGCGTTCAGCGCGCACAACGGTGGTCTGACGGTCGACGACGCGATGGAGAACGAGATCCGCTGATCCCGGCGGCGCGCATCCCGCCCCACTCCGCGGTTCAGTCGGGAAGCGCGACCTCGATCCAGCCGTCGACGACCCGGAGTGGGTAGTACCGGAACCGGCGCACCCGGGTCAGGCGGCGCGCCTCGGCCTTGGGGCCCGGCGGGTCCACCTTCGGCTCGCGGCCCACGGACGACCAGGTCGGGTGGTAGCGCCCGGCAGGGTCCAGCCCACCGGTGGTCGGCATCTGGACCGGCTCGCCGGTGCACAGGTCGAAGCGCCCCTCGTGGAGCGGGCAGGCGACCACGCACCCGTCGAGCGCCCCGATCGAGAGCGGGGCCGACATGTGCGGACAGCGGTCGTCGACCGCCACGATCCCCCGGTCCGTGTGGGCCAGGAGGACGTCGAGCTCGGCGACGGTCACCCGTCGCATGGTGCCGGCCGGCAGGTCTGCGGTCGCGAGGAGCCGCCGGAAGCCCGCTCCCGCGGTGCCCAGCGCGGCGAGCTCGGCACGGAACGTCAACGGGCGCGGATCGACCGGGGATGCCACGACCCGATCGTCCCACAAATGCCGAGACCCCGGTGGAGCCGGGGCCTCGGTGCGAGAGGAGGAGCGGAGGGTGGCCGGGTCAGCCGCCGCTGACGGCCTTCACCGGCGTGGCGCCGGCCGGAGCGGCCTCCGGCGCGAACGTCTTGCGCAGCGGGATGTCCTTCAGGACCAAGGAGAAGAGCACCGCCACGACGCAGGCGCCGACGCCGAGCATGAACGTCTGGCCGATCGCCAGGGCGAACGCGCTGTGGAAGGCCGAGTCGAGCTGGCCGATGAACGGGCCGAAGAGCTGCTTCACCCCGGTCTGGGCCTCCGGCGGGACGGCCTTGAGGATCGCG
>DASVIK010000482.1:0-2087 GCA_036382135.1 Candidatus Limnocylindrales bacterium
GGCCTCAAGGCCCCGGACGAAGCAGTTCGTGGCGTCGCTGGGGAGCTCGTCGGCGCCTTCCCCTTCGACCGTCAGCTCGATCGCGTCGGGACTCCAGCCGCGCACTTCGAGGTCGATCCGGTCGAGGACGCCGAGCGCGAGGCCGAGGCAGTCGTAGCCGGCGCCCAGGTTGGCCGAGGACGCCGGCACCTCGACGGACACGCGCCGCCCATCGAGCTCGGCGAGCCAGTGCCTCACGATCGGTCGCTCCTCACCACCCGAGCGCGCGGGCGACGTCGCCGACGGTCGGGTGCGCCTCGATGATAGGCGGCGCGATGCCCTCGGCGGAGCCCGGATCCTTGAGCCCGGCCCCAGTCAGCACGCACACCACGAGCGGGTCGCCGTCGAGGCGCCCGGCGGCGGCGAGCCGGCGGACCCCGGCGACCGAGGCGGCCGACGAGGGCTCGCAGAAGATGCCCTCGAGGCGGGCGAGGTCGCGGTAGGCGGCCAGGATCTCCTCGTCGGTCACCGCGTCGATGCTGCCGCCCGATTCGTCGCGCGCGGCGGTCGCCTTCGTCCAGGACGCCGGGTTGCCGATGCGGATCGCCGACGCGATCGTCTGGGGATGCTCGATCGGGTGGCCGGCCACGATCGGCGCGGCGCCGGCGGCCTGGAAGCCGACCATCCGCGGCAACCGGTCGACGATCCCGGCCGCGTGGTAGTCCTGGAAACCGGCCCAGTAGGCGCTGATGTTGCCGGCGTTGCCGACCGGGATCGCGAGCACGTCGGGGGCCCGGCCCAGGTCGTCGCAGACCTCGTAGGCCGCGGTCTTCTGGCCTTCCAGGCGGTCCGGGTTGACCGAGTTCACGAGCGCGACGGGGTGATCGTCCTGCTCGGCCAGCGCTCGCACGACGTGGAGTGCCTGATCGAACGTGCCGTCCACGGCCACCACGCGCGCCCCGGCGACGAGCGCCTGGAGGAGCTTGCCGAGCGCGATGCCGCCGCCCGGGATGACGACGATCACCTCGAGACCGGCGGCGGCCCCGTAGGCCGCGGCCGATGCCGAGGTGTTCCCCGTCGAGGCGCAGATGAGCGACCGGGCGCCGCGCTCGACGGCCTTGCTGACCGCCAGGACCATGCCCCGGTCCTTGAACGACCCGGTCGGGTTCTGGCCCTCGACCTTCACGTACAGGTTGGCCAGTCCGAGCTCGTTCCCGAGCCGGTGCAGCCGGACGAGCGGCGTGGCGCCTTCGCCGAGCGTGAGCGGCGGCGTCGCGTCGGTCACGGAGAGGAAGCGCCGATAGCGCTCCACGAGTCGTGGGCGCGCGGTGCCGCTCGACGAGATGCTCGGGGTCACGCAGCGATTGTACGTGGGCCGCCTCCGCCCACGACGGATCGAGCCGGCGCCTCAGCGGCCCCGCGTCACGTCCGCGGGCAGGATGGTCGCGCCCGGGGGCATTCCCGTGGCCCGGAACAGGGATCGGGCGCGGCCCAGCGAGATCCCACCGAGGATCAGCGCCGTGCCGCCGGCGACGGGCGCGGCCACCGCCTGGACCCCGGCGAAGGCCGCCGCCTCGACGTCTCCCGGCACGACCGCGAACCAGCCGCGATCGGGTGCTTCGTCGGGCGGTCCGTCGAGGGTGCCGGCCGGCGCCGCGCCGGCCGGCGGCAGGCCGGCCCAGGTGGACCCGATCCCCCGGGCGACGGCCAGCAGGTCGCCGAGGACGGCGCTCGACGTGGCGCCGCCGCCCGCCCCCGGGCCCGTGAAGGCGACATCGCCCAACGGCTCGGCCCGGATCTCGACCCGGTTCGTGACACCGTTCGTGCGACCCATCGGGTCGGCGAGGGGTACGACCGTGGGCAGGACGCCCGCTGCGATGTGGCCGTCGGGCATGCGGACGGCTTCCGCGATGAGCTTGATCGAGGCGCCGAGGGCCGCCGCCGCGGCGATGTCCGACGCGGTCACGCCCGTGATCCCGGACCGCGCATGACCGCCCTGTTCGCTCGTCGGCGGCCGCCGGACGACCTCGGCCGGGTCGACCCAGGTCCCGAACGCGAGCCGGATGAGGATGACGAGCTTGTTCACCGCGTCGTCCCCCTCCACGTCG
>DASVIK010000483.1:0-4490 GCA_036382135.1 Candidatus Limnocylindrales bacterium
CCCTCGGCGTGAGGATCGACCATTCGGGTCGTTGCTCGATCACGGTGCGGGCGATGGAGTCGGGCAGCGGCCGGCCCTCGATCAGGCTGCCGGCGATGAGCGGCACGATCGTAAGTACGACCGGTGGGATGAGGATCGTCGCGAGGAGGAGCCGGTTGCGAAGGGTCTCCTCCCAGTCGCGGCCGACGATCGCGGCGATGATGTCGCGCCGCACTCAGGCCACTCGCTCGCCGGCGCCCGGGACGGAGCCGTCCGACCGGTCTGCGTTCTCCTGGGCGTCACCGTTGGCTCCCGGCCGGACGCCCATGACGTCGAAGTAGACCTGCTCGAGGGTCGCCGCCTCCGGCCGCACCTCCACGACGTCCCCGCCCGCCTCGACGATCGCCCGGACGACCGCCGGGGCGTCCCGTTCGCCATCCTCCACGACGACGCGAAGGCCGCTCGGCGCGGCCGCGACCTCGCGGACGGTCTCGAGCGCGCGGAGGGCGGCCAGGACGCCCGGCGAGCCCGCCTCCCGCAGTCGGATGGAGATCGTCCCGCCCCCCAGCGCGCCGCGCAGGCGGGACGGCGAATCGATCCGCAGGAGCGAGGTCCGCAGGAACGCGATCCGATCGCTCAGCCGGTCCGCCTCGTCGAGGTTGTGGGTGCACAGCACGATCGTCCGACCCTCACCGCTCAGGGCCGCGATGGCCTCGCGCACGATGAACGCGGCCTCCGGGTCGAGGCCGGCGGTCGGCTCGTCGAGGAACAGGACCCGCGGCTCGTGGAGGAGGGCCCGGGCGATGGCGAGCTTCTGGCGCATGCCCTTGCTGAACGTCCCGGCCGGCTCCGATCGTCGCTCCCAGATCCCGAGGAGGCGCATCCAGCGTTCGATCCGTTCGGCCCGAACGGCGCCCGGCAGGCGGTACAGCCGGCCGAAGTAGTCGAGGTTGCGTTCGGCCGAGAGCTTGTCGTACAGGCCGGGCGTCTCGGTCAGGATGCCGATCCGCCGGCGGATCTCGTCGGGCTCCTCGCGGACATCGAGGCCATCGACCCAGGCGTGGCCCTCGGACGGCTCGATGAGCGCGGCCAGGAGCCGGACCGTCGTCGTCTTGCCGGCGCCATTCGGGCCCAGGAGTCCCAGCACCTCGCCCGGCGCCACCTCCAGGCTCACGTCCCGGACCGCCCAGAAGTCGCCGAAGCGCCGGCCGAGCCCTTCGAGCCGGAGCATCGGCCCGCCGGAGGGGTTCACGTCATCGACCACCCGGCAAGTCTGACATGCGGGTCCTGACGGGATGATCCGCGGCGTACGAGGGTCAGGCCCGGGTTCCGACCGGCGGGCGCCGGCGATCCGCGCTCAGATCGCCGAGGTGCAGGCCTTGCACTTCGACGCGTCGACGGCGTTGTCTTCCTTGCAGAACGGGCACACCTTCGCCGGCTCGGGCGGGGCCTCCTTGATGAAGGTCCGCGCGATGAGGAACACGACGAGCGCGATCACGATGAAGGTGATGATCACGTTGATGAACGTGCCCCACCGGATGTCGACCTCGGGCACGGGCTTGCCCGTCGCGTCGACCGCCGCGTCCTTGAGCCTGATGACCAGGCCTGAGAAGTCGACGCCACCCAGGAGGACGCCGATCGGCGGCATGATGATGTCGTTGACCAGCGAGTTGACGACGTTGCCGAGCGCCACGCCGATGATGACGCCCACGGCGAGCGCGAGGGCGTTGGTCTTGACGAGGAACCCGCGGAACTCACTGATCATCCTGGATCCTCCTCTTCGCGCTTGACGGTCTGGGGAGCCGTCAGAAGCTGAACCGTTTCTGCACGTCGGGCGGGCCGTAATAGTGCAGGAACCAGACGGCCATCCCCGCGATGCACGCGATGCAGAAGAGCAGGAACAGGGCAGCGACGAGCCGCTGGAGACGCCCCGCATAGCCGGCCTGGGAGTCCGGCGGGGTCGTGACCACGGCACCGCTCACGCCGAACACCAGCGCGAGCGCGAGCACGACGGCGAAGAAGGTCTGGTCCTCGAGCACCGGCAGCCCGCTGATGTGGACGAGTCGGGTGACGACCAGGAAGACGGCGATGGCGGCGCTGAGTCCCATGATGACCCTGAGCATCACACCCTCCAGCGACGTGGCCGATCGGTCTCCCGCGCGCCTCCGCTAGCGTACCCCGTGCGGTCGGCCGCGGAAGACACGGAACGCACCGGACCGTGCAGGCGTGGTGCGTCCGGGCGCCGGGCGCGGTGGGCGGTGGGCGTCTTGGCACGGCCAGCGTGCCAACCAGCGGCTGGAGCGGCCTCCCGAGGCCTTCCCCCTCCCGGTGGCACGGCCAGCGTGCCAACCAGCGGTTGAAGGGCCACGCAGGCAGCATCCTCCTCCCGTTGGCACGGCCGGCGTGCCAAACGCCCGCGCAGGCGCGCGGGACGTCTCGGCACGGAGCGTCGGCAGGCGGTGGATCGCCCGACGGGGCGGCGCGGGTAGAATCCCGCGATGGTCATCACCACCGGCGTCGCGCGGGCTCGGGCGCTCGCCGCCGTGCGGTTCGTGACGCTCGTGCTGGCCTGCCTCCTCGTCGCCCACACGACCATCTTCATCGCACGCTACGGGACCGGCCCGGCCTTCGCGGCCGCGATGACGGCCGAGGGGCACGACGCCTACTGGCCGGCGTTCCTCCTCGTCGTCGGCGGCGGCAGCGCGGTCCTTGCCGTCTCGGCCGCGCGGCGGCTTCGGGGATTGGCCGGCCGGGCGCCTCGGCGTCGACGGTCCGCCGACGGCACGCCGTTGCCGGCCTTCGGCGATGAGCTCAAGCGCCTGTGGCCGAACATCTTCGGTGCCACGACGCTCGGGTACGTCCTCCAGGAGAACATCGAGCACCTCGCAGCCCACGGGCACGTGCCTGGCGCGGGCGTCCTGTGGGGTCCCGAGGGCTCGTTCGCGCTCCCCGGGCTCCTGCTCGTCAGCCTCTTCGGCGCGGCGCTCGGCGCCCTCGTCCGCTGGCGCGTCCGGGTCTATGTCGCCCGGATCGGGCAGGCCGCCGGCCGACCTCGACCGCGCCGAGCCCTGGCCGCCCGCCCCGCCCGTCGCTGGGCGTTCGTGGGCGCCACGTGCGCACTCGCCCAGATCGCGGTCCGACCCGACACAGGCCGCGCCCCGCCGACGCCGGCGTCCGCCTGACCCGCCCGACCGAACGGCCCCTCAGCCGATCGGTCGGATCCATCAGATGGCGCACGCCGAGTTCCAGCGTGCCGCCCACGATGCAGGAGTCACCGTGCGTACCATGACGTCACATCCCCCGCGTCTCGGCGTCGGGATCGCCGCGATCGCCGCGGCCACCCTTTTGACCCTGTCCGTCGCCGCTCCCGTCTTCGCTCACGAGGCGCGGACGATCGCCGGCTACGACCTCGAGGTCGGCTTCATCGCCGAACCGGTCTATGTCGGCGACCGGAGCGGCCTCGAGATCCACGTCACCAAGGCCGACAAGGCGATCGAGGGCCTCGAGACCACGCTCAAGGCCCAGGTCGTCTTCGGCGGTCAGAGCCGTGACCTCACCCTCTCGGCCCGGGAGGACTCGCCCGGCTGGTACGAGTCGATCTTCATCCCGACGGCCGCGGGCAAGTACACGTTCCACCTGACCGGCTCGATCGAGAGCCAGGCGATCGACGAATCGTTCACGAGCAGCCCGACGGGCTTCGACGAGGTCCGGGAGGCGGCCGTCGGCCAATTCCCGAACATCCTCCCGACGACCGCCGAGCTCTCGGCGAACGCGACCAAGGGCGCCGACGCCGCCGGGCAGCTGCCGCTCGCCATCGGCCTCGGCGCGGCCGGCGCGGTGCTCGGCCTCGTCGCGCTCGCGATCGGTCTGGCCGGCCGGCGCCGACAGGCCTGAGCACGATGTCGAGCCTCCCGACCCCGGACCTCCGCCCGATCGCTCGTCTGGCCTTCGCGCTGGCCGTGGTCGGGGGGCTCCTCGTCGCGTCGCCCGCCCTGCCGCGCCCGCTCGGGGCGACGGTAGCGGCCCACTCCCAACTCGTGAGCAGCATCCCCGGCGCGGGCGAGGCCGTGAACGCACCGCCTACCGAGCTGCGGCTCGAGTTCAGCGAGCCCATCGCCGGCGGCTACACCTCGTTCGACCTGCTCGACGGGACGGGGAAGACGCTTCTCCTCTCGGCCGGGACCGTCGATCGGGCCGACGATCACCTCCTCGTGGGTGCGTTGCCGGCGCTCGCCCCCGACACGTACACGGTCGACTGGCGGGCCCTCTCGGCGGCCGACGGCCACGTCACCCAGGGCGCGTTCACGTTCGCGGTCACCTCGGGCGCCTCGCCTGGGCCCGGGGCGTCGGCCGGGGCAGGAACCCTCGGCCCGCCCGTCCAGGGCAGCGACACCATCCACGTCGGCCACGATGCGACGCAGGCCGCGGTCGAGGTGCAGGGCAAGGTGCTCGCCTACGGCGGGGTCATGCTCGGATTCGGCCTGCCGATCGTGGTCTGGTTCATCATCCGG
>DASVIK010000484.1:0-3060 GCA_036382135.1 Candidatus Limnocylindrales bacterium
CAAGCCCACCGGCCGATCAGGCGGCGCCGACGGTCGCCGGCCGCGGCGCATCGACGGCGTGGCCCTCGGCGCGGGCCCGATCGAGCATCGGGACCCCCGAACCGCCGTGGCGCTCGGCCACGATCTCGGCGAGGATCGCGAGCGCCGTCTCGGCCGGGGCGCGGCCCCCCAGGTCGAGGCCGATCGGGCCGTGCAGTCGCGCGAGATCCGCTTCGGTCACGCCGGCCTCGATGAGCCGGGCACGGCGATCGCCCTGCGTCTTGCGCGACCCCACGGCGCCGACGTAGCGGCAGCCCCGGCGGAGCGCCTCCACGATGGCCGGCTCGTCGAACTTGACGTCGTGGCTCAGCACAGCGACCGCGTCGGCGGGCCCGAGCCCGATCGTCTCCGCGACCTCGTCGGGCCAGCCGATGACGAGCTGGTCGGCGTCGGGGAACCGCTCCGCGGTCGCGAATGCCGGGCGGCCATCGACGACCACCGTTTCGAAGCCCAGCTCGCGGGCCAGCCGGACGAGCGGGATCGCGACCTGGACGGCACCGACGATGACGAGGCGGGGCCGGACCGGGTAGGCCTCCACGAACCACTGCCGGTCGCCGGCGACGATCGTCCGCGACAGACCGCGGGCGAGCGCCGCGAGCGCGTTCCACACCACCTCGGCGTCCACCGCCGGATCGCCGGTCGTGGCGGGCGCACCGTCCGCGGCGAGCAGCCGGCCGTCGTCGTGGACGATGAGCGGCGACGCCGGGAGCGCTCCGTCGCCTGGCGTGTGCGGCCCGAACGCGGGCGGCGGCGTATCGCCGGGGAGTGGCGTGATCACGGCCGTGCCGTGCTCGACGTTCGTCGCGGCGGCCATCGCAGCGTCGGCGACGAACGGCTCGACGAGCACGTCGATCGTGCCGCCACAGGCCAGCCCCACGTCCCAGGCCTGCTCGTCGCTGATCCCGTAGCGGATGACCCGCGCGTGGCCGTCCCGGCGCGCCCGTTCGATCTCCTGGTACGCGGCGCCCTCGACGCAGCCGCCGCTCACGGAGCCCGCCAGTCGGCCATCGTCGGCGCCGAGGAGGACCGCTCCCTCGGGCCGCGGAGCCGAACCGAACGTGCGGATGACGACGGCCCGACCGGCGCCGACGCCCTGGGTCGTCCACTCGGCCAGCGTGTCGATGAGTTCGCGCATGTCCGTTCCTCCGTCAGCCGAGCGGCCGAGCCTCAGTGGGGTCGACCCGATCCTCGTCGATGGCCCGCGGCGGCCCGGCGACGATGCGGCCGGCGCCCGGGCGGGCTCCCGGGTGCCGCGTGCTGTGTACGCCCGGCCGCCACGTGCCGGTTCCGGCGGGCGTTCCGCCGCCGGTCCCGACGCCGACCTTGCGAGGCCGCCCGCCCAGCCGGCCGGTCGGCGACGAGCCTTCCGCGAGCAGCTCCCCGAGCCGTTCGAGGCTCGCGAGCGTCCCCGCCGCGACGAAGTCGTCGAGGTACGGATAGGCCGCCCGCATGCCCGCCGCGAGCGGCTCGTAGCCCTCGGTCCCGGCGAGCGGATTGAGCCAGATGAGGCGATGGCAGTTGCGCTGGAGCCGGGCGGTCTCGGTGGCCACGAGGTTCGGATCCCCCCGGTCCCAGCCGTCGGAGACGACGATGACGATGCCGCTCGTGCGCAGCACCCGGCGCGCCCAGTGCAGGTTGAACTCGCGGAAGCTGTCGCCGATGCGGGTGCCGCCCGCCCAGTCGGTGACGGTCTCAGCGACCTGGCGGAGCGCCTCGTCGCGATCGCGCTTGCGCAGCAACCGCGTGACCCGCGTCAGTCGGGTCCCGAACACGAACGATTCGGTGCGCACCCGGTTCGTCGCAGCCAGCGCCTGGATGAACCGGAGGAGCAGCCGCGACTGGCGTTCCATCGAGCCGCTGATGTCGCACAGGACGACGATCTGGCGCGGCCGGCGGGTCGGCCGGCTCCAGACCCATTCGAGGGCCTCACCGCCGTTCGCGATGTTGCGTCGGAACATCGCCCGGGGTGCCACCCGCCGGCCCTGGTGATGCAGCTCCTGGCGTCGGGTGCGGCGGGTCTCGAGCCGCGGCGCAAGGAGGTCGATCAGGCGCTCGGCGTCGCGCATCTCGGCGGCGGTCATCCGGTCGAACTCGCGGTGGCGCAGGATCTCGGCCGCGCTATAGGCGTCGGGGGCGATGACGAACCCCTCAACCGACTCGTCGTCATCACCCTCGTCGGAGCCCGGCCTGGGCGCGCCGTCGAGCCGGGCGAGCGTCTCGCGCTGGCCGGGTGCCTCGATGGACCCGTCGCCCTGCTCGCTCTCGTCGGGCTCGATCATCTCGGGATCCGGCATCGTCGTCGGGGGGAGGTCGTTCGGCAGCGCCATCCGGCGGCGCCAGAACCGGTCGAAGGCCCGGTCGTACGGCTCGCGCTCGTCGCGCCGGCGCACGAAGACGGCCGACCCGGCCGCCCGGACCTGCTCCCGGTCGCCGATATCGACGAGCGTCAGCGCCCGGGCGAAGTCGATCGCCGCGCCGAGGTCGACGCCGAGCCCGACCGCGCGCAGGGTCCGTCCGAACACGACCGCCTGGCGGAGCAACCGCCCACCGTCGACGTCCGGGTCGACCCATCGCGGCGGCTCAACCACCAGCGGCGACCTCCTCGAGGTAGGCCGCGGCCGTCGAGCCGCGGATCCGGCGCACATCCTCCTCGTACTTGAGGACGACGCCGAGCGTCTCGTCTGCGATGGCCGGGGTCAGCTCGCGGGCACCGAGGGCGAGCAGCGCGGCGGCCCAGTCGAGCGTCTCGGCGACGCCGGGGACCTTCGTCAGGTCGGCTTCGCGCAGGTGGTGGACGAAGGCGACGACCTGCGCCGCGAGCCGTTCGGGCGCGGCCGGCACGCGGGCGAGGACGATCGCCAGCTCGCGCTCGCGGCTCGGGTAGTCGATCCAGTGGTAGAGGCAGCGGCGCTTGAGCGCGTCGTGGACCTCGCGCGTCCGGTTCGAGGTCAGGATCACCCGCGGCGGGGTCTCGGCCGTGATCGTGCCGATCTCGGGGACGGTGACCTGGAAGTCGGACAG
>DASVIK010000485.1:0-2273 GCA_036382135.1 Candidatus Limnocylindrales bacterium
CGATTCGAGCAAGCTCGACATCGACCACGTCGTCCCGCTCGCCGAGGCCTGGGACTCGGGTGCGTACCGCTGGGACGCCGCGCGACGGCGGGCATTCGCGAACGACCTGGGCGTGTCCTGGTCGCTGATCGCCGTCTCGGCGGCATCGAACCGGAGCAAGGGGGACAAGGACCCCGCGGAGTGGCTCCCACCGCTCGCGAGCTATCGCTGTCAGTACCTCGCCGTCTGGGTCGCGATCAAGACGCGCTGGAACCTGGCAGTAGACGCGGCCGAGAAGAGCGCGATCGCCGGCGAGACCGAATGTGCGAGCACACCGGTCCCGACGGCCACCCCGGTCGGGGTGGCCGCGCCTCCGTAGGTCGTCCCCGGGAGATCAGCAAGGCCCGGATCCGTTTCGCGGCCCGGTTCAGGGCTACGATTCCACGGTGACGTCGCTGCGCATCATGGTCCTGTCGGTCGGCGTCGCGGTGGGGGTCTTCCTCCCGTTCGTCGCGGTGATCCTCGCCGAGCTCGGATTCTCGCCGAGCGCGATCGGGCTCGTCTTTGCGCTCGGGGCGATCGCGTTCACCGTGGCGGTGCCGGCCTGGGGGCACCTGGCCGACGTCCGCCTGGGTCGCCCCCGGACCCTCCAGGTGGGCGCGGTCGGCGCCGCGATCGTGCTGCTCGTGCTGCTGGGGTCGTGGCCGCGACCGGTCGTTGCGATCCTGTTCGTCGCGTTCTGGGTCTTCGAGTCATCGTGGCAACCGCTGAGCGACGCGATGACGGTCAATGCACTGCCGGGTCGCGGTCGCGGTTACGCCCGCGTCCGCTTGCTGACCAGCTTCTCGTTCGCCGTCGGGACGGTCGCGGCCGGGCTCGTCTTCGATCGAACGGGGTACCGCCCGGCCTTCGTCATCGCCGCCGTCTGCGCGCTCGCGATGGCCATCGCGAGCGCCGGCATCCCCGACATCGCGCGGGCCGATCTCAGCGCCCTCCGGTCGACTCTCTCGGCCGAGGGACCCGCTCGCGGCGGACCCGCCGGCCATCGGACGTGGCACTTCGGATCGGCCGGGGTGGCACTTCGCGTGGCGCCCCGCCTCGGCCTCGTGCTGACGGCGGTCGCCCTCGTCCACGTCGGGGTCATCTCGGGCAATACGTTCCTGGGCCTGCGCCTCGTCGAGCTCGGCGGCGGGCCGTCCGCGGTGGCGCTGTCGGCGGGCCTCTCGGCCGTCGCGGAGATCCCGGCGATGCTCGTGGTGGGATGGGCGGCGAGCCGGATCGGGCTGCGTGGACTGTTCGCCGGCAGCGCGTCGATCTATGCGGTCTGCCTCGCGAGCTGGGCGATCGCCGATGCGCCCGGGCTGATCATCGCGAGCCGGCTCCTCACGGGGCTCGCCTTCGCCGGCCTCGTGGTCAGCGTGGTCCTCACGATCGCGACCCTCCTGCCGTCGGACCTCCAGGCCACCGGCCAGACGCTGTTCCAGATGACGGCCTTCGGGGTCGCGGCGATCGCCGCGAATGTCGTGGGCGGCTTCCTCTACGGCTCGGTCAGTCCGGCGGCGGCCTTCTCGCTCGGTGCCCTCATGGCCGTCGTGGGGGCCGTCGTCGGGTGGTTCGTCCTGCCCGGTGTGACGCAACGGGCCTGAACGATCAGCGGCGACCGAACCGGTCGTCGAGCGGGGCCGCATGGTCGCAGCGCGTTTCGAGGAAGACACGGCGGTCGTCGTCCTCGAAAATGTGGCGGGAGCCCACTGGGTGACGCCCGTGAGGAGACAACGATGGCGGCGACGTCAAGCGTGGTCGGTCGCGAGCGCGAGCTGGCGACCGTAGAGGCCGTGCTGGACAAGGGAGGCCCTCGCCTCCTGATGATCGCCGGCGAGCCCGGGATCGGGAAGTCGACCCTCTGGGCAGCGGCCGTCGAGGCGGCCCGCCGTCTGGATCGCGCCCTCCTTACCGCCCGGCCCGACGCGAACGAGCGGGAACTGCCGTACGCCGGCCTCAGCGACCTGTTCGACGAGCGCACGCTGGACGCCGTGCTTCCGCGCCTGTCCGGCCCCCGCCGGCGCGCGCTGGAGACCGCCCTCCAGCGAGCCGAGCCGGTGCCGAACGAGCGTGCGACGGACCCGGCGCGCGACGCGCCCCGGGCCACGAACGAATCCCTCGACCGGGTCGCCCTGGGACTCGCCGTCCTCGATGCGTTCCGATGGCTGGCCTCTGCCCATCGCCTGGTCGTCGCTGTCGACGACCTCGACTGCTGGGATGAGCCGACCGCAGCGGCCGTCGCGTTCGCCGTT
>DASVIK010000486.1:0-2721 GCA_036382135.1 Candidatus Limnocylindrales bacterium
ACGCGCGTCAACCGGATCCGGACTGCCATGGATCCGATCTCCTCCATCCTGGGGTCGGGGTCGGCCGGCCCGAAGGCCGGCCGTCTGTCACTTGGCGACGGTCACCACGAACCGTCCGTGCGCGAGGTCGCCGCCCTGCGACGTGAACACGAGGGCGGAGAAGGGGGTGAGGTACGGCTTGACGTCGCGCTGGTAGGCCGCGAGGGCATCCGGCGGGAGGGCGGCTTCGGCGGCCTTCGAGATCGCCTGGAGGTCGACGTAGCCCTGGTTCAGGTTCGACGCCCCGGCCCGCTCGAGAGCGGTCTTGTAGCGGGGCTGATCGGCGAGCGAGGCGCCGGCCTTGGCGTCGAGGACCGCCTTGACGAACCCGTCGCCGCCGATCCCGACGACGACGAGCGAGTCCGTGACGGTGTAGCTCAGCGCGATGCGCGCGTCGCTCACCTGCGCCGGCAGCGAGCCGCCGCCCAACCCGGAGCCGAGGCCCGGCGCCAGGCTCTGGAGGTCGTTGAGCGAGCCGAAGTCGATGGTCGTGATCGTCGCGTCCCCGTGGGCCGCGGTGGTGACCTTCACTCCCGGCAGGCCGGAGAGGGACACGATGTTCTTGAGTGAGGCGAACTTGGCCGACGCCGCGGTGCTCGCGGCCTTGTCGGGCAGCGCGACGACGACGCCACCGCCGACGGTCGTACCGTCCAGCGTCACGGCCACGGCCGTGTCACCGAACCATGAAGTGAACGAGTCGAGCCCGCCGATCTTGTCGAGGGTATCGAGGACCTGGCCGACCCCATCCTTGTAGGCGGGGATCGACTGGTAGAGCGTGACGGCCTGCTTGATCGACGACCCGACGTCGTGGGCCTCGAGCTCGGCGATGGTCGTGGCCGGCAGGTGTGCCGCGAGCGTACTGACGTGGTTCGGGGGAACGGGGACGAGAGTCGAGTTCGGCTCGACGGCGTCGATGATCAGGCTGTCCGACTCGAAGAGCGTGGACATCGCGAGCCAGGCCGGGAACCGGTCGAGGAGCTCCTTCGGGACCGCTGCCGAGCTGCTCGGCATGAGCGCCATCTCGGCCTGCATGAACTTCAGGCCTTCCATGAATACGAAGCCCACGCGATCCTTCGGCGCGGCCGCTACCGCGAGCTTGAAGTCGGCCGTCCCGGCCAGTCCATCGGCACCCTTGCCGTCGATGATCGCGTGGACGGTGGCGACATCGCCGCCGATGAGCACGGTGCCATCGACCCCGACCGCCGCGGCCGAGTCACCGGTCCCGAAGGCGGTCAGCGCCACGCCCCCGTAGCTCGCGCTGGAGCCGGCACCGCCCACGACCTTCGTGAGCCAGGCACCCGCTTTGGTCGCATCGGTGACCGAGAGCAGGAACGCGCCGCGGGCGTGCGTCGCCGGCGAGCTCGCGAGCGAGCCGGTTCCCGGCAGCGCCGCGAGGGAGATGGCGACCTGGCCGCCGAACCAGGGCTTGATGTCGGTCGAGTAGTCGCTCTTGCCACCGCTCGCCGAGCGGATCGCCTTGTCGTAGACCTCGGACAGCTTCGTATCGAGGGTGGATGGGTCGGCGAACCCGGGGAAGGCGGACAGGAACTCGCCGGCCTTCGCGCGCTGGTCGCCCGGGAGGTCGAAGCGCGCTTCCATGTAGAAGATCGACTCGGCGGGAGCCCAACGCGACACGGTCGAGGGCGAAGCCGCACCGGCGACGACGAAGAAGACGGCGGAGGCGCTCGCCGCGACGAGGACCACGACGGCGGCCGCCACGAGCCAGCGCAGACCGCGCCGCCGCGATGCGGCGACGTTGACGGGCTGGACGGGCGCGGCGACAAAGGCGAGCTCGTCCTCGCTCGACCTGCCGACCGGTGGCAGGGCCGACTGCCAGTCGCCACCCGGAGCGGGCGTCGAGGTGAGCATCTGGTCGGGGCCGGTCGGCGGCTGGGTGGCCGGGCCGGCGGTGACCGGCGGCGTCGGTGGCATCGCCGGCGGCGGTGTGGCAGTCCACACTACTGGTGCGGCGGCCGGCTGTGCGGCCGGCTCGGGAGACGGGTCGGCTTGAGGCGTCAATCCGGCATCGGGCTGGTCAGTCATGGTTCCCCCTTCGTTTCAACGTCGTCCAAGCAGTCCCGCAGTGCCGCCTCGGCGCTGGAGACCGCTCAGTTGTTTCATCATCTTGCGCATCTCGTCGTATTGCTTCACAAGCCGGTTGACTTCCGGGAGCGCTGTCCCGGCCCCGGCCGCGATGCGTCGCCGGCGAGAGCCGTTGAGGATGGTCGGGTCGCGTCGCTCGCGCGGCGTCATCGCCCGGATGATCGCCTCGGTCCGTTTCAGGTCGCCCCGGTCGACGGCCGCCTGGGCATCCTTGGCCATGCCGCCGAGGCCCGGGATCATCCCCACGACCTGGCCGATCGGGCCCATCTTCTGGATCTGCTGCATCGACTCGAGCATGTCCTCCAGGGTGAAGCTCGCCTTGGCCAGCTTCTCCTGCATCTTGGCGGCCTGCTTCTCGTCGAACGCGTCCTGGGCCCGCTCGACGAGGGTGAGCACGTCGCCCATGCCCAGGATCCGGCCGGCCAGCCGGTCGGGGTGGAACGGCTCGAGGGCGTCGGTCTTCTCGCCCGTGCCCAGGAACTTCACCGGCAGGTGGGTCACGGCGCTGATGCTGAGGGCCGCGCCGCCGCGGGCGTCGCCGTCGATCTTGGTGAGGATGAGCCCGGTCAGGGGCACGGC
>DASVIK010000487.1:0-3290 GCA_036382135.1 Candidatus Limnocylindrales bacterium
GCCGGCTCGTGCTGGACCGCGCCGAGATGACGGCCGCCCGGGATGCCCTCCCCCGTCCCATCCGGGCCGGCCTCGAGACGATGATCGAGCACATCGCAAGGTTCGCAGCGACCCAGCGGCCGACGACCACCCGGACGACGATCGTGCCGGGCATCGAGATCGAGCGCCGCTGGACGCCCCTTGCCCGCGTCGGCGCGTACGTGCCGGGCGGGACAGCGGCGTACCCGAGCTCCCTGCTCATGGCCGCGGTGCCGGCCCGTGTCGCCGGCGTCGGCACCTTCGTCGTCGCCGGCCCGGCTCGCCCGGACGGCCGGATCGACCCGATCCTCGCCGGCGCGGCGGGCCTCGTCGAGGTCGACACGTTCATCGTCGCCGGCGGCGCCCAGGCCGTCGGGGCGCTCGCCTATGGGCTGGCCGGCGCCGGGATCGCGCCGGTGGACCGGATCGTCGGGCCGGGCAACGCATGGGTGACAGCCGCGAAGCTGGAGGTCTTCGGCGAGGTCGGCATCGACCTGCCGGCCGGCCCGTCCGAGGTGCTGGTCCTCGCCGACGCGACCGCCGATCCGGAGCACGTGGCGGCCGACCTGCTCAGCCAGGCCGAGCACGGCCCAGACTCCCCGGCCATCCTCGTCACGACGGACGCCGCGTTCGCCGAGCGAGTCGAGGCCGCGATCGGACGACAGCTGGCGACCGCGGCCCGCCGCGAGATCCTCGCGCGCAGCCTGGGCGCGGCCGGGCTCGTCGTCCTTGCTCCCGATCGGGCGAGCGCGCTCGCCTTCGTCGACGCCTACGCGCCCGAGCACCTGACCGTCGTCGTCGCGGACGTCGAGGACGCGGTCGGCCGCCTCCACAACGCGGGTTCGCTGTTCGTGGGCCCATTCGCGCCGGAGAGCGCCGGCGACTACGCGTCGGGCGCCAACCACGTCCTGCCGACGGGCGGCTTGGCCCGCAGTTCCGGCGCCCTGGGCGTCGAGGCGTTCGGCAAGTTCGTCCAGGTCCAGCGGATCGACCGCGATGGCCTGGCCGCGATCCGCGAGGCCGTCGGCGTGGTCGCCCTGGCCGAGGGCCTGGCCGCCCACCGCGAGGCGGTCGAGATCCGGTTCCGCGGCCCGGCCGACGAGGACGCCTCGGCCGGGCCGTCGGCCACGGGTCCGGCTGGTCGGGCGGAGGCGGGCCGATGAGCCCTACGCCCGTCTCGATGGCAGTGCCCACGGCTCCCTCCGGCTACGTCTGGGAGGCGACGACCGAACAGGTCGCGGCGCGCTACGGCGTCCCCGTCGAGCGGATCGTCCGGTTCGACCTCAACACCGCGGCCGAGCCGCCGGGGATCGCCCTGGCCGCGCTCGCGACGGGGGCGTTCGAGGGCGGCCTGTCGGAGTACCCGCCGTCGGACTACCGCAGGCTCGTCGCGGCGGCCGCACGGCGGTACGGTGTCGCGCCCTACGAGCTGCTCGTGGGCGCCGGAGCGGACGAGGTCCTCGACATCATCGCGAAGGCGTTCCTGCCGCCGGGCGGGGCGGCCGTCGTGCCGACGCCGTCGTACGCCATGTTCCGCGTCCTCACCGACCAGCGAGGCGCACGGATCGTGGCGGTCCCCCGCCTCGGTCCGGACCGGGGCTTCGCCATCGACGCGCCCGCGGTGCGGGCGGCCGGCGCGGATGCGTCCGTCATCTGGCTGTGCAGCCCGAACAACCCGACCGGCCTGCCGGAGCCCGACCGGGCGATCGCGACTCTCCTGCACGGCCTGCGGACCGATGCCGCGGCCGATGGGCGCCAGGCCCCCATCGTTGTGCTCGACGAGGCGTACGCGGAGTTCGTCGGGACGAGCCTCGTCGGTCTCCGCGATCGATACCCCGGACTCATCGTCGTCCGGACCGTGAGCAAGGCGTACGGCCTGGCCGGCTTGCGGGTCGGCTTCGCGATCGCGACGTCGGAGGTCATCGCGGCGATGGAGCCGTACCGCCCGCCTGGATCGCTCTCCACGGTGTCGGTGGCCGTGGCGACCGCCGCGTTCGAGGACGGCGACTGGCTGGCCCCGCGGGTGGCTGCCGCCAATGCGGAGCGCGAGCGCCTCGCGACCGCCCTCGTCGCGGCCGGCTGGGCGCCGCACGCGTCCGTCGCGAACTTCCTGCTCCTGCCGTGCGGTTCGCCGGCACGCGCCCAGGCGGTCGCCGACGCGCTGCTGCGGCGAGGCCTCGTGCCCCGGACGTTCGGGGCCGGCCATCCCCTGGTCGACCATCTCCGCCTCACCGTCCGCTCGCCCGAGCAGGACGACCGGCTCATCGAAGCGCTTGGGGTGATAAGCACGGACTCCCGAGCGAAGGCGGGCGCGGCTCCCGAGCGAAGCGCGCAAGGCTCCCGAGCGAAGGCGCCGCGGTGACGCGGCGCACGGAGGAACGATGACCACACCCTTGGGGGAGACGGCGATCGTCGAGCGTGGCGAGCGCGCGGCGACCGTCGAGCGACGCACGCGCGAGACAGATGTCGAAGTTCGGCTCCGGCTCGACGGGACCGGGATCGTCGACATCGCGACGGGCGTCGGGTTCTACGACCACCTGCTCGGATCGCTCGCGCATCACGGCCTCTTCGACCTGACCGTTCGAGCGAGCGGCGACCTCGCGGTCGACGAGCACCATACGGTCGAGGATGTCGCGCTCGTGCTCGGAGCCGCGTTCGCCGAGGCGCTCGGCGACAGGGCCGGGATCGCTCGCTTCGGCGAGTCGTCGGTGCCGATGGACGAAGCGCTCGCCACGGCGGTCATCGACATCGGCGGACGGCCGTTCGCGGTCGTGGACCTGCCATTCCGGGGCGAGCGCGTGGGGGCGCTGCCGCTCCAGCTCGTCGAGCACGCCCTCGAGGCATTCGCACGGAGCGCCGGCGCGACGCTGCACGTCCGGGGGACCGGCCGCAACGACCACCACCTCGCCGAAGCCGCCTTCAAGGCTCTCGGCCGCGCGCTCCGGTCGGCGACGGCCCTCGACCCGCGCCGGGTCGGGGTCGCGTCCACGAAGGGCAGCCTCGTATGAGCGCCGGCGACCCGGCGCCGGGCGGCCGGGTGCGGGGCGACCCGGTGCGCGTCGCCGTCGTCGACTATGGCGCCGGCAACCTCGTGAGCATCGGCCAGGCGCTTAGGGCCGTCGGCGCGGAGGTCCGCGTCGTCACGGGTCCGGGCGGCCTCGCCGGCGCCGACCTGCTCATCGTGCCCGGGGTCGGCGCCGCAGCGCCCGCGATGGCCCGCCTGGTCGCGCAGGGACTCGTCGACCCGATCCGCGCCTGGGCCCGTGCCGACC
>DASVIK010000488.1:0-2640 GCA_036382135.1 Candidatus Limnocylindrales bacterium
GCCGGCTCGTCGCCTCCGCCCAGGACGTGTCGGGCGGCGGGCTCGGCGTCGCGCTCGCGGAGGCCGCCATGTGGGGCGGATCCGGGGCCCGGCTGCGGTTGCCGATCAACGGGTCGCCGGCGGTCGAGCTGTTCGGCGAGAGCCCGTCGCGCCTGCTCCTGACCTGCCGGCCGCGCCACGCTGCCGCCGTCCTGCTCCTGGCCCGCCAGTTCGGGCTGCCCGTCGAGGAGATCGGCGTCGTCGGCGGGGAGCGCCTCGTCATCGAGCTGGCCGGTCATGGCGCCACGGGCGCCGCGGAGGGCCGCGGATCGCGCGTCGCCGACGCCCTGGACGTCGCGGTCCTGGACCTGCGCCACGCCTGGGAGCACGGGCTCGAGCGGGCCCTCGGCATCGTCGCGGATGCCCCGCTCGAGGAAGCGCCGCCCGCAGCGAACGTGCCGGTCACCGACGCCCCGGCCACGGACGACCGGCGTCCGGGGGACCGCTGAGATGTGCGGCGTCTTCGGGGCGGTCCTGCCGGCCGGGTTCGACGGGACCGGGATGTCGGCCGGTGCGGTGGCGGCCCTCGGGCTCTTCGCGCTCCAGCATCGCGGCCAGGAATCGGCCGGGCTGGCGGTCAGCGACGGCGAGCAGCTGATGCTCTACAAGGATCTCGGGCTCATCTCGAGCGTCCTCGACGAGCGACGCCTGCCGAGCCTCCGCGGCCGACTCGCGATCGCCCACTGTCGCTACTCGACGACGGGTTCCACGATCTGGGAGAACGCGCAGCCGACCTTCCGCCTCGGCCCGCGACGGGCCCTCGCGATCGGCCACAACGGCAACCTCGTGAACACCCGCGACCTCCTCGCCCGCCTGCGAGGCGGACGCGCCCGGCTGCCCGCCTCGACCGACACGGAGCTCCTCACTGCGCTCCTGGCCGACGAGCCGGCCGCCGACACCGTCGACGCCCTCGTCCGGGTCCTGCCGACGGTCCGCGGGGCCTACACCCTCGTCGTGCTCGACGAGAAGCGGGTCATCGGGATCCGCGACCCGTTCGGGTTCCGCCCCCTCGTCCTGGGCCGCCTGCCGGCACCCGACGACACGAGCCGTTCGCCCGAGCTGTGGCCGTCCGACGCCGTGACCGCCGACGGCTGGTGCCTGAGCTCCGAGACCGCCGGCCTCGACATCATCGGCGCGGAATACGTGCGCGACGTGGAGCCCGGCGAGATCGTCGTCCTCGAGGAAGGCAAGGAGCCGCGCTCGATCCGCTTCGCCCCGGCCACCCCGGCCCTGTGCGTCTTCGAGCTCATCTACTTCGCCCGGCCGGATTCGTACATGGAGGGTCGCAACCTCTACGAGGTCCGCCGGCGGATGGGCATGGAGCTCGCCCGCGAGCATCCCGCCGTCACCGATCTCGTCATGCCGGTGCCCGACACGGGCGCACCCGCCGCGGCCGGCTACGCCGAGGCGTCGGGCATCCCGTACCGCGAGGGCCTCGTCCGCAACCGCTACACCGGGCGGACGTTCATCCAGCCCTCCCAGACGATGCGCCAGCGGGGCGTGACGATCAAGCTCAACCCGCTGCGCGAGGTCGTCCGCGGCCGGCGCCTCACGGTCGTCGACGACTCGATCGTGCGGGGTACGACGACCAAGCAGATCGTCGCGCTCCTGCGCAAGGCGGGTGCCGAAGAGGTCCACGTCCGGATCAGCGCCCCACCGATCTACCATCCGTGCTTCTACGGCATCGACACCCAGGTCGAGACGGAGCTCATCGCCGCGACCTCCACGGTCGAGGAGATCCGGGAGTTCATCGGGGCGGATTCCCTGGGCTACCTCTCGATCCGCGGCGTCCTCTCGGCGCTCGAGCTGCCGTACGAGGGGTTCTGCTTCGCCTGCTTCGACGGGAAGTACCCGGAACCGGTCCCGTATGACGCCGCCGCCCGCAAGTTCATCCTCGAGGAGACGCCGGTCGGGGCGCCCGGGTGAGCGCGGGGATGCTCGAGGGCAAGGGCGCCGCCGGGCGCGCCGCCTACACGCGGGCGGGCGTGGATGTCGAGGCGGGCGATCGAGCGGTCGAGCTGATGCGCGCCGCGGTGGCCTCGACCCACCGGCCTGAGGTCGTCGGCGGGCTCGGCGGCTTTGGCGGCGTCGTCGCGATCCCGGATGGCTATCGCGAGCCGCTCCTCGTGTCGTCGACGGACGGCGTCGGGACGAAGATTGCGATCGCCCGGGCGATGGGCCGGTACGAGGGGCTCGGGATCGACCTCGTCGCGATGTGCGCCGACGATGTCGTCTGCGCCGGCGCCGAGCCACTGACCTTCCTCGATTACGTGGCCGTCGGCCGGATCGACCCGGAGCGGGTCGCGACGATCGTCGGCGGCGTGGCCGCCGGGTGCAGGCTCGCCGGCTGCGCCCTGGTCGGCGGGGAGACGGCCGAGCATCCGGGGACCATGGCGCCCGACGAGGTCGATCTCGCCGGGGCGTGCACCGGCGTCGTCGAGCGCGCCCGCCTGCTCGACGGGTCCGCCGTCCGGGCGGGCGACGCGATCGTGGGCCTCGCCGCGACCGGCCTCCACGCGAACGGCTTCTCCCTGGTCCGGGCGGTCGTGGCGGAGGCCGGGCTCGATCTCCACGGGTCGTACGACTCGGCGCTCCGGCGCG
>DASVIK010000489.1:0-16244 GCA_036382135.1 Candidatus Limnocylindrales bacterium
AGTCGCGGCCGCTGATCTTCTCGAGGAACAGGGCGTCGAACCCCTCAAGCGCGGCAAGCTGGACGTTGCCATGAGTGGCCTCGTAGAGGTCCTCCATGAACGGGATGGCCAGCTCGCGGAGGCCCCCGCGGACCGGCGCGAGGGAGCCGATCTCCCACAGGCGGACGCCGACCCGGTAGGTGCCCCCGTGCTCCCGCTCCAGCCCTCCGCACCGCACGAGCTCACTCGTGAGCCGATGCGCGGTCGCGATCGGGAGCCCCGTGCGCCGGCTGATCTGGCTGAGGTTCAGGCGCGCCTCCCCGGGCACGAACGCGCCGAGGATCGCGAACACCTTGCTGGTGACCGTCGGGCCGCGGACGGCGGCCGCGGTGCCGGCTTTCGGGCGGCCGGCCGGCGGGTGGAGGGACATCCTCGCCACGGTACACCGCAACCGTGCGCCAAAGCGCCGAGGCCAGGGCTCCGGACGGCAGCACCGGCCCGCGACCGCGAACTACGTCGTGCACGGCGACTGAGCACAACGCCGGTCGGAGACCCGGCGAACTGCGTCCTGCACTCCCGGCCAGCGCTACGCGGCTCGCGCCGCGGCTGATCGCCGCCGAGGTGACGCTTCCACGTTGACGGACGGCGACGGGGCCTGCGGTCTGCCGCCGCCAAGCTGCGTAACGCTCGCTGCCGAGGCAGGGCGCTGTTCGCGCACGTTCCGCCCAGTGGCGAGGCGGCCGCCTGACCGTCGACGGATTTTGTCTTCGTCCCGCACAAACATGCGATAAGCTCGTCGGGATGGCGAGTCGTCCCGGGCCGCCAGGAGGGTCGACCGGGAGCATGGAGGATCGGGCGTGAGCGAAGACTTCTTCTCCGACGTGACGGGACCGATCCCCTTCGGCGGGCTCGACTCGAGCGACCCGTTGTCGTTCAAGGTCTACGAACCGGATCGACTCGTCCTCGGCAAGCGGATGGAGGACCACCTCCGGATCGCCGTATGCCTCTGGCACTCGTTCGCGTGGCCCGGTTCGGACGTGTTCGGCGTCGGCACGTTCGACCGGCCCTGGCTCGACTCCCGCCTCGAGCCGATGATCGCGGCACGGGCCCGGCTCGACGCGGCCTTCGAGTTCCTCGCCAAGCTCGGCGTCCCGTTCTTCTGCTTCCACGATCGCGACATCGCCCCTGAAGGACGGACCTTCGCCGAGACCCAGGCGAACCTCGACGCGATGATCGACCAGACCGAGGCGCACATGGCGCGGACGGGCCGCAAGCTCCTCTGGGGCACCGCGAACCTGTTCAGCCATCCGCGCTACGCGGCCGGCGCGGCGACCAATCCCGACCCGGCGGTGTTCGCCTACGCCGCGGCCCAGGTCAAGGCGATGCTGGAGGCGACCAAGCGGCTCGACGGCGCCAACTACGTGCTGTGGGGCGGGCGCGAGGGCTACGAGACCCTGCTCAACACGGACCTGGCCCGCGAGGAGGCGCAGCTCGCGCGGTTCCTGAACCTCGTCGCCGAGCACAAGCACCGGATCGGCTTCAAGGGCACGCTGCTCATCGAGCCCAAGCCCCAGGAGCCCACGAAGCACCAGTACGACTACGACGGCGCGTCGATCCTCGGATTCCTCGAGCGTCACCACCTGGAGGGCGAGTACCGCCTGAACCTCGAGGTGAACCACGCGACGCTGGCCGGGCACAGCTTCCACCATGAAGTGGCCTACGCGATCGCCCACGGGGTCCTCGGCAGCGTCGACGCGAACCGGGGCGACTACCAGAACGGCTGGGATACGGACCAGTTCCCGAACTCGGTCGACGAGCTCGCGCTGGCGGTCTACGAGATCGTCCGGGCGGGAGGCCTCACGACCGGTGGCTTCAACTTCGATACGAAGCTGCGCCGCCAGAGCATGGACCGGACGGACCTGTTCCACGGTCACATCGGCGGGATCGACACGCTCGCCCGGGCGCTGCTCGTCGCCGCGGGGATGATCGAGCGCGGAGCCCTCGAGCGGCTGCGGAAGGAGCGGTACGCCGGCTGGGCGGGCGACCTCGGCCGATCGATCCTGTCGGGCGACGCCCTGCTCGAGATCCTGGCCACGCGCGTGATCGCGGGCGAGATCGACCCGCGGCCGGTGTCCGGGCGGCAGGAGCTCCTCGAGAACCTCGTGAACCAGGATCTCTGGGCCGCGGACCAGGCAGCCCGGGTCGCGAGCGACGCCCGCCGCTGATCGTGCCGGCGTCGCCGGGCGCGGGACGCCGGGCTGGGTCACCCCGGCCGCGGTCGCCCCGGCGGAGGGGCGACCGCTTCGATCCGCTAGTGGAGCTCGGCCAGCTCCTTCTGGGTCGCCTCACCCGGCTTCTTGCCAAGGATGATCATGCCCAGGATCTCGTCGGTGGTGACCTGCGTCTTGTCCACCGTGTCCACGATCCGGCCGTGGTACATGACGCTGATCCGATCGGACAGGTCGAAGACGTCGTGGATGTCGTGGCTGATGAGGAAGATGCCGATCCCCTCGGCCTTGAGCTGCTTGACGAGGCCCATGACCTGGGCGGTCTCGGCCGGCCCGAGCGCGGCGGTGGGCTCGTCCATGATGAGGATCCGGGCGTTGAAATGGACCGCCCGGGCGATGGCCACGGACTGGCGCTGGCCGCCGGAGAGCGATTTCACGGCCACCTTGAAGTTCCTGAAGTTGGGATTCAGGCGACCCATGATCTTGCGGGTCGCGTTCTCCATGGCCGCGTCATCGAGCGCACCCAAGCGCGAGGTGAGCTCGCGGCCAAGGAACATGTTGCCGGGGGCGTCGATGTTGTCGGCGAGGGCGAGCTGCTGGTAGATCGTCTCGATCCCGTACGCCTTCGCCTCGCGCGGGTTGCCGATCGACGCCGACTCCCCGTTGATGAGGATCTCGCCCGAATCGGCCTTGTGGGCACCCGACAGGGTCCGGATGAGCGTCGACTTGCCGGCCCCATTGCCGCCGACGAGACCTACGACCTCGCCCGGCCGCAGGTCGATCGTCACGTCCCGGACGGCATGCACGCCGCCGAACGCCACGGAGATGTTGCGCATCTCGACGAGCGGCGCCGCAGGTACGGTGGTCACGTCGGCTCCAGCCGCACGGGTCAGCGTCATGCCTCGGTCCTCCGTCGGATCGCCACGTCCAGCCAGACAGCGCCGACCAGGACGGCGCCAACGACCACGTCCTGCGTCGGTGAGTCGACCCCGACGATGGCCATCCCCGACTGGAGCGACTGCATGACCACGGCTCCGAGGACCGCGCCCGGGATCGTCCCGATGCCACCCGAGAACGAGGTTCCGCCGATGACCGCAGCGGCGATCGCGTACAACTCGGACTGGACGCCAAGGCCGGTCACGGCGCTGTTGAGGCGTGCCGTGAGGAACGCCGCGCTGATCGCGCACAGGATGCCCATGAGCGCGAATGTGCCTACGATCGTCCGTCGCACGTTGATGCCGCCGAGCTCGGCGGCATCGGGATTCCCGCCGATCGCAAAGACATAGCGGCCGAACCGCCGGCGGGTGGCGAGGACGGTCATCACGAGCGTCACCGCGATCATGAGGAGCACCGGCCAGGAGATGCCGACGGGGATCAGCAGGCCGCCGGCAGGTTCGACGATGCCGTGGTCCTTCGCATACTGCGTGGCGAGTCCCGCCGGCAGGTAGTAGTGATTCGCCTCCCAGACCCCGACGAGGACCGCCCCGCAGCTCGCGACGATGACTGTTACGAGCGCCCAGGTCGGACGGACCGGGAAGCCATAGGCTCGCCGCCGCCGCCGACTGCTGACGATCGAGAAGACGATCGCGATACAGGCGACGATGCCGATGACCCAGCTCGCCAGCTCACCCGCGGACCCGACGCCGGGGGCACCGCCGATGATCTGGAAGGTCTTGTCCATCGGGGCGATCGTCTGGCCCTGGTCGAAACGGAAGATGAGCCCACGCCAGACGAGGAACCCACCGAGGGTCACGATGAACGACGGCACGCCGCCGTAGGCGACCACGACGCCCTGGAGCGCCCCGACGATCGCGCCGAGCACGATCCCGATCGCGAGCGCCAGGAACCAGGTGTACGGCTGGTCGTACCCGAGACCGAACGTGGTCGGGATCCAGATCGCCTGGACCATCGCCATCACGTAGCCCAGGAACCCGAGCAGCGACCCGAGCGACAAGTCGATGTTGCGCGAGACGATGATGAGCACCATGCCGGTGGCCAGGATCGCGATCGCCGAGCTCTGGACGGACAGGTTCCACAGGTTCCGCGGCGTCAGGAAGTTGCCGTCCGACATGTAGTTGAAGACGAACCAGATGATCGCCAGCGCACCGATCATGCCGAGCATCCGCCCGTCGATGTCGAGCTTGGCGAGCAGCGATCCCCCTGCCTCTGGCGGGGGTTGATCGCGGGTGACGACCTGAGTGGCTGGGGCCTCAGTCACCGCCGCGCCTCCCTGAGGGGACTGCGAATAGACGTGCGCCCTGCGTCGGAGACGCAGGGCGCATCGAGGACCGTGTCAGACGGTGGAGGCTACGAGCACTCGGGGACGGTGCCCGCGGGAACGTCCTTGCACAGGGTGGCCTTGTCGATCCACCCGGCGTCGAGGACATCCTTGAGGTTGGCCTTCGTGATCGGATCCGGCTTCAACAGGATCGAGTTGATCGTGTTGTTGCCCGGGGTCGTGAACGGCGCGGTGCCGGTCACCTTGCTCGGGTCCGGGTTTCCGCACAGCGCGATGGCCGCGTCACCGGCCGTCTTGCCCAGGAGTCGGGCGTCCTTCCAGACGTCCACGGTCTGCTGGCCGAGGGCGACCTTGTTCAGGTTGGCGAGGTCGCCGTCCTGCCCGGAGACCGGCACCTTGCCGGCGAGGCCCTGGGCCTTCAGCGCCGCGATGACGCCGAGGGCCATGCCGTCGTTCTCTGAGAGAACGGCGTCGATCTTGTTGTTGTTCTTGGTGAGGATCTGCTCCATCTCGGTCTGGGCGTTCTTGGTATCCCAGTTGTCCGTGTAGACCTCGTTGCCGGCCGGGATCTTGATGGTCCCGGCGTCCACCGCGGCCTTGATGATCTGGTCCATGCCACCGCGCAGGAAGTCTGCGTTGGCGTCGGCCTTGTTGCCCTTGATGACCGCGTACGTGCCCGAGGGCGCTGCCGCGAAGATCGCCGTGGCCTGGAGCTTGCCGACGAGGACGTTATCGAACGTCAGATACAGGACCTTGGGGTCCTCGATCAGGCGGTCGTAGGCGATGACCGGGACGCCCGCATTGAGCGCCGCGGTGACTGCCGGCTTGATGGCCGTGCCGTCCTGGGCCAAGATGATGACGACCTTCGCGCCGTTCGCGATGAGCGTCTCGACGTTGCTGGCCTTGGTGGTCGCCGACGACTTGGCGTCGAGCGAATCGTAGGTTCCGCCGCCGGCCGCGATGGCGGCCTTGATGGCTGGCTCGTCCCACTTGGCCCAGCGCGGTTCCTGGAAGTTGTTCCAGGAGACGCCGACCTTGCAGGCGGCCGCCGCGGATGCGCTAGCCGGGGCCGAGCTGGCCGGGGCCGAGCTGGCCGGGGCCACGCTGGCCGGGGCGGAGCTGGCCGGGGCCGGGCTCGGGGTCGCCGCGCTCGAGCAGGCGGTGAATACGATCGCGGTTGCTCCGATGAGCCCCGCGAATCGGCGATTGAACATGGATTCTCCTCCTCCGGTTGCCTTGATATCGGATCTTTGTCTGTCTGTCTGCCTCTAGTCTACCAACCTCCCATCGTTTGCAGACCGAGCGACGCATGAACGTCGCGACGGCACGGTGCCTGATTGACTGGGCCGCAGGGGCCCGGGGACGGACGATGTGATGAGGGATCCTCGCATGGGTCAGGCGCTCGCAAGCTCGGCCAGGCCGTCGCGCGGGCGCAGCCAGCTCGCCGGATCGGCGAGGAGTGGCTCGAAGGCGAGCTCGGCGGCACCGAGGAGTGGCGCGTCCACGCCGAGCGAGGCGGGCACGACTTCGACGAGCTCGCGGGGCGCCGGCAGGGCGCGCCGGTCCAGCTCGCTCGCGATCGTCCGGGCGACGAACGGGTGGATCCGGCCGAACAGTCCGCCGAGGACCACGAGCCGCGGATCGAAGATGTTGACCAGGCCGGCCAGGCCGAACCCGAGCCAATGACCCACGTTGTCGAGGGCGCTGAGCGCGGCCGGCGAGCCCGCCTCCGCCTCACGCAGGACGGCCTCGACCTCCGGCCGGCCGCCGCCCGGCGGGTGTCCCGCGCGGAGGAGCAGGGCTCCCTCGCCGACCTCGGTCTCCCAACAGCCGACCGACCCGCAGCGACAGGCCGAGCCGTTCGGATTGACCGGGATGTGGCCGACTTCGCCGCCGTACCCGGCCACGCCCGTGAGCGGCCTGCCGCCGACGATCAGCCCACCGCCGACGCCGACCTCGCCGTGGATGAACAGCACGTCTTCCGCGCCCATGGCCGCGCCCCGCCGGACCTCGGCCAGCGCGCCGAGATCCGCGTCGTTGGCGACCGAGATCGGGGCGTCGGTCTGGAGGGCCGTGGCCAGGCGCCCGTCGAGGGGCACGTCGTGCCAGCCGAGGTTGGGAGCCATGGAGACGAAGCCGTCGCTGCGGCGCACGACACCGACGACCGCCACGCCGATCCCGATGACCGGTTCGCGCGACGGGCGGCGCGCACGGATCTCCGCCGTGAGCTCGGCGAGGTCCGTCACGACCGCGTCGACCGAGGAGTGGCCGCGGGGCCGGTCCACGCGCACGAGGTCGAGGACCTCGCCGCCGAGTCCGACGTGGGCCGCGGCGAGCGAGTCGACCGAGATCTCGAGCGCCAGGACGACGGCGCTCTCGGGGTTCATCCGCACGAGGGCAGATGGTCGACCGGGCGTGCCCAGCGGCGCGGCCCGTTCCTCGGAAACGAGACCGGCCTCGACGAACTCGCCGATGAGGCTGCGGATCGCGCTCCGCGTCAGGCCGGTCAGGGCCACGAGGTCGGAGCGCGACAGGGGCCCGCGCACGTGCAGCTCACGGACGATCGCGCTCAGATTCGCCCGGCGCACGGTCTCGCTCCGCTGCCCGATCACGATCTGCGGAATCGGCACGTGTTTTGTGTTCCTCTCTTTCAAATGTGCGCGCCACAGACTCTACCAACGGGGTTGTGGTGTCAAGGGTCCGGCCGAAGGATCGACGACGGCCCGCGACTCGCCCGCCCACCGGGCGCGACGGTCAGCTGGGCCCCTCCCCCGACGCGACCTCGACCGCACGCTCCCGGACGCGCCGGATGCGGGCGAGCAGCTCCGTGTCCTGCGGCAGCGCCTCGAGCGAGCGGTCGCCCACCGCCGCCGACTCGGCCCACCGCCGCGCGATCGTCGGTCCGTCGTCGCCGCCCAGCACCGCGGCGGCCTGCACAGCGGCACCGAGGGCCACGAGCTCGGGCTCGGCGGGCAGCCGTATGGGCAGGCCCGACAGGCGCCGGGCGGTCTCCTGCCAGACCGGCCCGCCGGCTCCGCCGCCGATGAGCACGAGCGGCGCACCGGCCACCGTCCCGCCGCCGAGCTCGGCGATCCGGTCGAGGGCCCCGAGGAGGCCGGCGAGGACCCCTTCGTACGTCGCCATGAGGATGGCCCCCGGCGCGCTCGCCTGGTGGAGGCCCACGATCGTCGCCCGGGCGCGGGGCAGATTCGGCGTCCGCTCGCCCTCGAACCAGGGCAGGACCACCACGCCATCCGAGGGAACGACGGCCGCTCGATCGATCCCGAACCAGCCGGCCACCCGGTCCACGGCGAGCGTGCAGTTGAGGACGCAGCCGAGCGGCAGGAACATGCCCGTCGCATCGGCGAATCCGGCGACCACCCCGGACGGGTCGGCCGGCCGACCCTGGGTCACGAGGTAGGCCGTGCCGGACGTGCCCAGGCTCATGACCGGCTCGCCGGGCCGCAGGCCGAGCCCGAGCGCGGCGGCCATGTTATCGCCCGTCCCCGGTCCGACGATCACGTCTGTCGACAGCCCGAGCTCGGCAGCCGCGTCGGCGCGCACCCGGCCCACCGACGCACGGGGCCCCGCGACCTCGGGGAGCATCGCCTCGTCGAGCCCGATCGCGGGCAGGGCGAGGACGTCCTGGGCGTAGGTCTCGGTCGCCGTGGACCACCAGCCGGTACCGGAGGCGTCGCCGCGATCGGTCACGGCTCGCCCGCACAACCGCTCCGTGAGGTAGTCGTGGGGCAGCCGGACGGCCCGGGTCCGCTCCACCGAGCGCGCTTCCGTGCGTCGCAGCCAGGCCCAGCGGGTCACCGTGAACGACGGCACGGGCACACTGCCGGTCCGCTCGGCCCAGGCGTCCGGGCCCCAGGCAGCTACGAGCGCCTCGGCGTCGGGCGCAGACCGTGTGTCGTTCCAGAGGACCGCCGGCCGGACCGGCCTGCCGCGGCCGTCGAGGGTCACCAGGCCGTGCTGCTGGGCCGCGATCGAGATGGCCGCGACGTCCCGCGCTCGGCCGGTCTGGCCGAGGGCGTCGCGCAGGGCGGTCCACCACGTCTCGGGGTCGCTCTCGCGTGCGCCGGCCGATCCGCTCACCTCGTGAGGCGCCCGCCCGAACGCGATCCGGCGCCCATCCTCCGGGTCGACGAGGACGACTTTCGTCGCCTGGGTCGAGCTGTCGACCCCCGCCACCAACCCGCCCCGCCGTTCGGCCATGGACTCCCTTCCGCGCGTCGGAATCGTGCGCCCCGGCCGGCGCCGGTGACAGATCCGGGGGCGCCGCGATTCGTTGCACAGTATGACAAACCCGTGGGGTATCATCCCCGGCGTGATGACGACCGGCGCGGCGAGCTCGCCCCCGTTCGCGACCCCCACTGGCGTCCCTCCGGGCCGTCCCCGCGGGTCTGCCGCCGGCAGCCACCGTCGGGCCGTGGCGGCGCGATGACCGCCCTCCGCTGGGCCATCCTCGGTCCCGGCCGCATCGCGATCCGGATGGTCGGAGCGCTCGCCGCGAGCGCCCGTGGTGAGCTCGTCGCCGTCGCCAGCCGTGACGCGGGTCGGGCGGCCCGGTTCGCGGCCGAGCACGCGATCCCCACGTCCTTCGGTTCGTATGCCGCGCTCCTGGCGGCACCCGATGTCGACGTCATCTACATCGCGCTGCCGAACCACCTCCACGCCGAGTGGACGATCCGGGCCCTGGAGGCCGGCAAGCACGTCCTCTGCGAGAAGCCCCTCGCCCTCACGGTCGAGGAGGTCGACGCTATCGCGGCGGCCTGCACCCGAACGGGTCGGATCGCGGTCGAGGGCTTCATGTACCTTCACCATCCGCAGATCCTGCGGACGGTCGAGCTCGCCCGGAGCGGCGCCCTGGGCACCCTCGAGGTCGTCAACGGGACGTTCTCGTTCTTCCTTGCCGACGACGGCGACCCGCGGGTGGACCCTGCGATGGGCGGTGGCTCGCTCTGGGATGTCGGCTGCTACCCGGTCAGCATGGCCCGGCGGATCGCCCGCGAGGAACCCGATCGGGTCGGCGCCCTGGCCCGCTTCGACGAGCGCGGCGTCGACCGGACCTTCCTGGGCCAGCTGCATTTCCCGGGCGGCCTCCTCGCCCAGTTCGACAGCGGGTTCGCCGCACCCCATCGCGAGCGGATCGAGGTCGTCGGGAGCGACGCGACGCTCGTCCTCGAGAACCCGTTCCTCTCGGAGCCCTACGGGCCGCCCGCCATCCTGACGATGCGCCGGGACGACGCCTCCAGCCCGGTCGACGTGGCGTCCGTCGACCAGGTCCAGGCGGAGGTGGACGACCTGGCGGCCGCGATCCTCGACGGCACGCCGCCGCGGGTCGACCTGGCCTTCAGCCGGGGCAACGTCGCGACCCTCGTGGACCTCGATCGGGCCGCCCGAGCGAACGCCCCGCCCGCGAAGGCTTGAACCGGCCGCACAACCGAACAGGACGTCGTGGAGGAGGAGACCTTGACCACCCGCGCCCCCAGGCGCAGGACCGCGATCGCCGCGCTGGCCGCGGTCGTCATCGTCGTGACCGGCGTGACGGGACTCGTCGTCGTCCGGCCGTGGCAGCAGGCGACGGCGTGCCCGACGATCGCCACCAACCCGGACTGGTCGGTCGCCCGGCGGTGGGACGAAGCCCTGCTCGACGCCATCCGGCGGGCGCTCCCCAACCCGCCGGTCCACGCCCGCAACCTGTTCCATACCTCGGTGGCGATGTGGGACGCCTGGTCCGCGTACGACCCGACGGCGTCGGGCTACATCGACAAGGAGAAGGCCACCTCGTCGAACGTGCCGGCCGCCCGGAACGAGGCCATCAGCTACGCCGCCTACCGCTTGCTCAGCGCGCGCTACCTCAAGGCCGTGGGCGCGAGCGACTCGCTCTCCGAGTTCGACAACCTCATGGACGACCTGTGCTATCCGATCAACGTCACCACCACGGATGGCGATTCGCCGGCCGCGCTCGGCAACCGCATCGCCGCGGCCGTGCTCGCCTACGGCAAGACCGACGGATCGAACGAGGCCAACGGCTATGCCTCGCCGGACTACAAGCCGGTGAACGCACCGCTCGTGGTGAACCGGCCGGGCACGGTCATGAACGACCCGAACCGCTGGCAGCCGCTCCAGATCGAGCACATGATCTCCCAGAACGGGATCCCGGTGACCAACGGCGTCCAGAGCGCCGTCGGCCCGCACTGGGGCCACGTCAAGGGCTTCTCCCTGCCCGTCGACGAGAGCGGGAACGGTACGCCGATCGATCCGGGACCACCGCCCCGACTGGGCGATCCGGCGACCGACCAGGCCTTCAAGGACGAGGCCGTCGAGGTGATCCGCGACAGCAGCCTGCTCGACCCCACGCCCGGCACGACGATCGACATCTCGCCCGGGGCGCGTGGCAACGACACGCTGGGCACGAACGACGGCCACGGGCACAGCGTCAACCCGGCGACCGGCCTGCCGTATGCGCCGGACGTCGTCAACGAGGGTGACTTCATCCGGGTGATGGCCGAGTTCTGGGCGGACGGACCCAAGTCCGAGACCCCTCCAGGGCACTGGAATGTCCTGGCCAATCTCGTCTCGGACGAGCTCGCCCCGAATCTCCGGATCGGGGGCCAGGGGCCGGCCGTCGACCGACTGCAATGGGACGTGAAGCTCTACTTCGCCCTCAACGGGGCGACGAGCGATGCGGCGATCGCGGCATGGGGCCTCAAGGGCTACTACGACGGGACCAGGCCGATCTCGATGATCAGGTACATGGGTGGCAAGGGCCAGTCGAGCGACCCCGCCGGACCGTCGTACAACGCGGCGGGCCTGCCCCTCGTCCCGGGGCTCGTGGAGGTCATCACCGCGGCATCGAGCGCCCCCGGTCAGCGCCACGCGGCGCTCCAGGGCCATGTCGGCGAGATCGCGATCAAGGCCTGGGCCGGGAACCCGAAGGACCCCAAGACGCAGATCGGCGGCGTCACGTGGATCCTCGCGGTGAACTGGATCCCCTACCAGTTACCCACGTTCGTCACGCCCGCCTTCCAGGGGTACGTCTCCGGTCACAGCTCGTTCAGCCGGGCGGCCGCGGAGGTGCTCACGGGCTTCACGGGCAGTGAGTACTTCCCGGGTGGCGTCAGCGGCTACACGATCAAGGCCGGCTCCCTGAAGTTCGAGCAGGGCCCGACGACCGACGTCCGACTCGAGTGGGCCACCTTCTACGACGCCTCCGACCAGGCGGGCCAGTCGCGCCTGTACGGCGGGATCCATGTCCAGACGGACGACTTCACGGGCCGGAGGATCGGCTCGCAGTGCGGCAAGGCGGCGTGGGCGCTGGCTCAGCGCTACTACGCGGGCCAGGTCGGCCAGTGAGGACGGTCGTCCGGATGCCCCTGCCCAGGACGGCCCCGTGAGCGCATGAATCGTCGGGCGCGGGGGCTCGTCGTGGGGGTCGTGGCCCTCGCCATCGCCGCCGCGGCGATCCTCGGCGTGGGCGTCGGGGTCTTCCACGTCGGGCAGGCGCCGTCGGGGGCGATGGGTCCGCCGCATTTCCATGAGGAAGCGACGGCGGCGGGGCTCGATCATGTCTACGACGGCGGCTCGTCGTTCTTCGTCGGCGGGGGCGTGGCGGTCTTCGACTGCAACGGCG
The DNA here is from genome assembly GCA_036382135.1 of Candidatus Limnocylindrales bacterium. Classification (GTDB taxonomy): domain Bacteria; phylum Chloroflexota; class Limnocylindria; order Limnocylindrales; family CSP1-4; genus C-114. Next base: position 12,089 of record DASVIK010000489.1, read on the forward strand.
ACGGCAAGCCGGACATGTACCTGGCCGGCGGCAGCCGCCCGGCGACGCTCTACCGCAACGAGAGCCCGGTGGGTGGCGCGCTGCGGTTCACCGCCGTGCACGACCCGGCGACGGACCTGAGCGGCGTGAACGGCGCGTACCCGATCGACATCGACGGCGACGGCCAGGTCGACCTTGCCGTGTTGCGCGTGGGCGGCGCGGTGCTCCTGCGGGGCCTCGGTGACTGTCGTTTCGCGGCGGCGAACGATCGCTGGGGGTTCGACGGCGGGCACGGCTGGGCGACGGCGTTCAGCGCCACGTGGGAAGGATCGGCGAGCCTGCCCACCATCGCGCTCGGCGAGTACCTCGGCCTCGACGCGTCCGGCGTGCCCACGAGCGACTGCGCCGCGAATGCCCTCGTCAGGCCCGCCGCCACGGGGGCCGCGTATGCGTCGCCGATCGCGCTGACGCCGGGGTATTGCACGCTCTCGATGCTGTTCAGCGACTGGGACCGCTCGGGCCGGCGCGACCTGCGGGTGTCCAACGATCGTCACTACGCGAGCAATGCCCAGGAGCAGCTCTGGCGTGTCGCGGCCGGCGAGCCGCCGCGCCTCTACACCGATGCCGATGGCTGGGTGTCCCTGCAGCTTTTCGGGATGGGGATCGCCAGCTACGACGTCACCGGCGACGGCTACCCCGACGTGTACCTGACGAGCCAGGCGGACAACAAGCTCCAGACGCTGACCTCCGGACCGGGCCAGCCGACCTACCGCGACATCGCGCTCAAGCGCGGCGTGAATTCGGCGCGCCCGTTCACCGGTGGCGACATCCTGCCCTCGACCGCCTGGCATCCGGAGTTCCAGGACGTCAACAACGACGGGTTCATCGACCTGTTCGTCTCGAAGGGCAACGTCAGCACCCAACCCGACTACGCGACGCGGGACCCGAGCGATCTCTTCCTGGGCCAGGCCGACGGGACATTCACGGAGGCCGCGGACGCCGCCGGCGTCCTGAGCTTCGCCCGCGGTCGCGGGGCGGCCCTGGCCGACTTCAATCTCGACGGGATGCTCGACCTCGTCGAGGTGAACTACGGCGATCCGGTCGAGCTGTGGCGGAACCTGGGCGCCGGCGACGCGACCACCCCGGCGCCGATGGGCGGCTGGCTCGGCCTGCGGGTCAGCCAGCCGGGCCCGGACCGGGATGCGATCGGCGCGTGGGTCGAGGTGCGCGTCGGCAGCACGATCCAGCGGCGCGAGCTGACGATCGGCGGCGGCCACATCGGCGGCCAGCTGGGATGGGTCCACTTCGGCCTGGGCTCGGCGAGCGAGGCCGACGTGCGCGTCCAGTGGCCGGACGGCGAGATCGGTCCCTGGCTGCACGTGACGGCGAACGGGTTCTACGATCTGGAGCGGGGCGCGGCCACGGCCCGCCCGTGGCGACCGCAGCCGTAGGGGCGGCGAGGAGGCACCGATGGCGAAGGCGCGACTCGCGCGGATCGACCTGCCGGACTTCGGCCTGCCGGAGCTCGAGCCCGAACTCCCGGCGTCGCTCTACCCGGAGCGGGTCGCCCGGCTCCGGGAGCGCGCGGCCGCCCGCGGCTACGACGCGCTGATCGTCTACGCCGATCGTGAGCACAGTGCCTCGCTGTCGTACCTCAGCGGCTTCGACCCGCGCTTCGAGGAGGCGCTGCTCGTCCTGGGGGCGACCGGCGAACCGGCCATCCTCGTGGGCAACGAGTGCTTCGGGACGGCGGGGGCGGCTCCCCTGCCGATGCGCCCGGTGCTGTTCCAGGACCTCAGCCTGCCGAGCCAGCCCCGGGATCGGTCGCGGCCGCTCGCCGAGATCCTGGGCGTCGAAGGGATCGGACCCGGCCGCCGCGTCGGCGTCGTCGGCTGGAAGACGTACGGCCGCCGCGACATGCTCGACGTCCCATCGTTCCTGGTGGACGAGCTTCGCGGGATGACCGGCCCGACCGGCTCGGTCGAGAACGCGACCGACCTGCTTATCGACGCCGCCGGCGGGCTGCGGGTGATCAACGAGGTCGAGCAGCTCGCCGCCTTCGAGTATGCCGCCTGCCAGACGTCTGCGGGCGTGCGCAACGTCCTGCTGGGCCTGCGGCCGGGGATGCGCGAGCGGGACGCCGTGCGGCTCCTCGCGTGGAACGGGATGCCCCTCTCCTGCCACCTCATGCTGACGGCCGGACCGCGGGCCACGTACGGACTGCACAGCCCGGGCGACCGCCGGATCGAGCGTGGCGACCGCTTCACGGTGGCATTCGGCGTCTGGGGGGCGCTGAACTGCCGGGCCGGCTTCGTGGTGGCGGATGCGACCGAGCTACCCGCCGGAGCCGGCGACTACGTCGAGCGGCTCGTCGGGCCCTACTTCGACGCGGTGGCGGAGTGGTACCGGGCGCTCCGGATCGGCCAGACCGGGGGCGCGCTCCATGAGATCGTCGACCGCCATCTCGGCGATCCGTTCTTCGGCATCTTCCTGAACCCGGGGCACCAGCTCGCCCTCGACGAGTGGGTGAACTCGCCGATCTCCCGGGGATCGACGATCGAGCTCCGATCGGGCATGGTCTTCCAGGTCGACATCATCCCGGCGACCGGGACCGAGTACTTCACGACCAACATCGAGGACGGTCTCGCGCTCGCCGACGCCTCGCTGCGGGCGGCGTTCGCGACGCGCTACCCGGGCGCGTGGGCGCGCATCCAGGCGCGCCGGCGGTTCATGGACGAGGCGCTCGGGATCTCGCTGCATCCGGATGTGCTGCCATTCTCCAACCTGCCCGCGTACCTGCCGCCGTTCCTGCTCCGGCCCGACCACGCGATGACCTGCGCCTGACCGCGGGATGCGTTCGCCCCGCGGTCCGCGGGAAAGGGTGAGCCCGGGGACAAGGGTGAGCCCGGCGTTTCGGCGCCGGGCTCGGAGGATGCGGTGGGTGGACGGCGGATCGCCCGCCGGTGGAAGCGTCAGGCCCGGGTGAGCCAGCCTGCGACCCAGCCCGTCCGGCCACCGGCCGTTCGGACGTGGAGCCAGAGCCGGTGGTTCGAGAGGTGAGTCGACCCGATCACGGTCAGGCGCACGCCGTTCCGGAGGAGGGCGAGGCGCTGGTGAGTCGTGCCCGCGGCCGTGCGCAGCGTCGCGGCGATCGCCACGTGGCGGGTGCGCGGCGTGGCGGCCGACGTGGCCGGTCCCGGATGCGCGGGCGGTGGGGCCACGGCGTGGGTCGCGGTGAGATGCGTGTGCAGATACGTCGTGAACCCCGAGAGGACGGCGCTCACGTTGTGGATGCGCACACCGCTCGTCAGGGCGCTGATGGCCCGGCCGTTCCCGATGTAGATGCCGACGTGGGCTCCGTTGCCCCAGATGACGAGATCGCCGAGCTGCGGCGCCGTGCGGGACGCGAGATGGCGGCTCGAGAAGTAGCGGTACAGCCCGGTGGCCGAGTGCAGGCCGGCGATCCGGCTCCTGAGGCCCACGTCCGTGAACACCCGGTACACGAGCCCGGAGCAATCGAACGCGTGGGGGCCGGTGGCGCCGTACTGGTACCGCGCTCCGAGGTGGGATTCGGCCGCCCGGACGACGGCGAGTGCGGCCGATCCGGCGACCGGCTCTGCGGCGGCGGCCGGGGCCGGCGCCAGGCTGATGAGGAAGGCGGCTGCGCCGATGGCAGCGAACGTCATGGCCTTGAACCGGCTGATCCGGCCGGACCGGCTGATGGCACCGATCAAATGGAGCCCCTTTCTGCCAGGACACCGCGGGGGCGCACGGTGGCGGTCTTGGATGTATGTCCGGACGGCATGAAGAGCCCGCGCGATGAGCGGCGCGGCGCCGTCGATGAGTGAGCGCGGGATCGCCGGACGGGCCCGGCGAGGAGCGACGAGGAGACGGTTTGCCGCTGGGGCGGACATCTCGGTCGTCGTTCCTGACCACTGGGACGTGGTCAGCCCGCCGGGACCTTAGCAGACTTCGTCCCGAGGGGTCCCCGGCAGAAGTACGGGGTCGAACCTCCGAGAGTCCTGGGTCCCCGGCCGCCTGCTCCGGCGAGCCGGCCGGCTCCCATCGCCATCCGCGCCCATCTGCCGGCCGAGAGACGCCGTCGTGGGCACGTCGGAGCGGACCGATGGGGAGCCTGGGGAGGTGGCTCCGGCGGTAGGATTCGAACCTACGACAT
>DASVIK010000490.1:0-5292 GCA_036382135.1 Candidatus Limnocylindrales bacterium
TACACGGAGAGCCTGTTCCTCATGTTCGCCCTCGGCGCGTTCCTCGCCGCGGAGCGCGACCGCCGGGCGCTGGCCGGCATCCTGTTCGCCCTGGCCTGCCTCACCCGGCTCCAGGGGGTCGTGATGCTCGTGCCGCTCGGCCTCATCCTGCTGAGCCGGGACGGCTGGCGACCACGGCTCTCGCAGGCGTGGCTGGCCCTCGGCCCGCTCGCCTCCGGCGCGTTCCTGCTCTTCGTCGCCGCCCTGACGGGCCGGACGAGCGGCTATCTGGACGCCCAGGTCGGCTGGGGCCGCACGGGGGTCGGCACCGCCGCCACGAACGGCGGGAGCATCGTCGACATGTTCTCGCCCTATCAGGCGAGCCTGCTATTGACGCTCGGGGTCGCGGTCTTCCTGCTCGTCTACGTGCGCCACGACAAGATCCCGCTGGCGTACGCTCTCCTGCCCATCCTCACCCTCGGGCTGGCGTTCTCGAGCGGCCTGCTCGAGGCCATCGGCCGGATCGCGATGCTCGCGTTCCCGTACGCGTGGATCCTGGCCGGCCGTCGCTCGCCGGCCTTCCGGCGCGCCTGGCCGCTCCTCTCGGCCGGCCTCATGACCCTGCTCGCCGTCCTCATGTTCGGCGGGTACTACGTGCCATGACGAGTGCCGTGACGACGCCGTCCACGCGCCTGCTCGGAGGACTGCGGATCCTCACCCGACCCGTCGGGCCGCTGGCCGGCCCGAGCGTCCGCCTGTTCCTCACGAGCGCCACGATCCTCTTCGTCGAGCTGCTGCTCATCCGGTGGGTGCCGGCCAACGTGGTGTACGTGGGCTACTTCAGCAACTTCCTGCTCATGGCCAGCTTCCTCGGGATCGGCGCCGGGATCCTCTTCGGGCGCGACGCCAGGCGGGTGCCGATCTCGCCGTTCGCGCCGCTCCTGTTCGCGGTCGTGCTCCTCGTGACCCGGGCCCAGATCAACGTCCAGCTCGAGACGCCGAACGACATCTTCTTCGGCCCGAACAACAGCGGATCCGCGAACGCGAACTTCCTCGTGCTGCCGTTCATCGTCATGCTCGTGACGGTGGTCATGGCCGGGCTGGCCATCCCGCTCGGCGGCCTGCTCACCTCGATGCGGCCGCTGCGCGCGTACGCGATCGACATCGCGGGGTCGATGGCCGGCATCCTCGCGTTCACCCTGCTCTCGGCGGCCGGCACCTCACCGCTGACCTGGTTCGCCATCGTCGCGATCATGCTGTCCCTGCTGGGGCTCGGCGTCGGCCTCAGCCGCCGATCGCTCGTGACGGCCATCTCGATGGTCGGGGTCCTCGCGATCGCGCTCGGCGCCGAGGCGCACGGCGACGTCTGGTCGCCCTACTACCGCCTCCACGAGTACCAGGGCGGCGGGGTGAACGCCCTCGACGCGAATGGCGTGCCGCACCAGGCGATGCTCCCGGTGACCCAGTCGAAGGACTCGTTCTACGAGCAGATCTACCGCTGGTTCCCGGATCGCACCTTCGGGCGGGTCCTCATCGTGGGCGCCGGCAGCGGCACCGATACCGCGCTCCAGCTATCCCACGGGGTCGGGTCCATCGACGCGGTCGAGATCGACCCGGCGATCCAGGCGATCGGGGTCCGCGACCATCCCGACCAGCCGTACTCGGACCCGCGTGTCCACCGCTACGTCGACGATGGCCGGGCGTTCGTGCGCAACGCGACCGGCACGTACGACCTCGTCATCTTCGCGCTGCCGGATTCGCTCACCCTCGTGAGCACCTCGGCGAACCTGCGCCTCGAATCCTTCCTGTTCACGACCCAGGCGTTCGCGAGCGTGCGCGACCACCTATCGCCCAACGGGATCTTCGTCCTCTACAACTTCTATCGCGAGCCGTGGCTCGTCCAGAAGATGGCGGGCATGCTCCAGAGCAGCTTCGGCAGCGCGCCGATCGTCCGGCTCTACCCGGAGCTGGGCAACACGGCGGCCACGCTGGCCGACGGCCCCGGCATCGCCGCCCTCGCCGGGGCCCCGCCGCCCGGCGACCACGTCGACACCGTCGCGGCGGGGGCGATGCCCCAGCCGGCCACCGACGACTGGCCGTTCCTCTACTTGAAGGAGCCGCAGATCGCGCTCCAGTACATCGTGGCGCTGGGGGTGGTGCTTCTCTGGGCGCTCGTGCTCATCGCCCGGGGCGCCCAGCGGAGCGGCACGTCGTTCCGCCGGTTCAGCCCGCACTTCTTCGTGCTCGGCGTCGCGTTCCTGCTGCTCGAGACGCGCAGCCTCGTGACGTTCAGCCTGCTCTTCGGGTCCACCTGGATCGTCAATTCCCTCGTGTTCTTCGCGATCCTGGCGTCCGTCCTCGCCGCGATCGGCGTCAACGCCCGATTCCCGATCCGCAACGCCCGGCCGCTGTACGCCGCCCTGTTCGCCGTGCTGGCGGTGGGCTACCTGGCGCCCCCCGACTCGCTCCTGCTCGAGCCGGCGTGGCTGCGCTACGTGGTGGCCGGCGGGCTGACGTTCGCGCCAGTCTTCGTGGCCAACCTCGTCTTCAGCCGTTCGTTCCGCGACACCCGGACCGCCGACATGGCGTTCGCCTCGAATCTCCTCGGCGCGATGGTCGGGGGCGCGGTCGAGTACCTGGCGCTCATCACCGGCTACCAGGCGCTGCTCCTGGTCGTCGCCGGCCTGTACGGCCTCGCGTACGTCTTCGCGACCCGGTTCCGCCGGCTCGCCGACCGCGACCTCGTGAGCGGCGACGCCATCGAGACGCCGGCGACCCCGGCGACCTCCGGATCCGGCACCGACCCGAGTGGTCGGGACGCCAAGCCCCTGACCGCGTAGCCTTCACACGATGCGACGGCTCGTCCTGGCGATCTTCGTCCTGTCCGGCGCGGCGGGCCTCGTCTACGAGGTGGTCTGGGCGCGGCAGCTCGTTCTCGTCTTCGGCAACACGACCCAGGCTGTCTCGGCGATCCTCACCGGCTTCTTCGGCGGGATGGCCATCGGCAGCGCGGTCGGCGGCCGGATCGCGGACCGGGTGCGCCGCACGCTCCGCCTGTACGGCCTCCTCGAGCTCATCCTCGTGCTGGTCGTCCTCGCGACGCCGATCACGTTCCGGCTCCTGCACGAGGTGTACCGCGGCGCGTTCGCGTCGCTCGAGACCGCGCCCGTTGCCCTGGCTCTCGTCCGGTTCGTCCTGTCCCTGCTCGCCCTCGGCCCGGCGACGATCCTCATGGGCGCCACGCTGCCCACCCTCACCCGCCACCTCAGCGATCATGCCGGTGACCTGAGCGCCGCGTTCGGGCGCCTGTATGCCGCGAACACGATCGGGGCGATCGTCGGGGCCGGGCTGGCCGGCTTCATCCTCATCGAGTGGCTCGGCCTCTCGGGGACGTTGCTCGTCGGCGCGACCTGCTCCGCGACGGCCGGGATCCTGGCCCTCGCCCTCGACCGGGTCCAGGTGGGCCGCGCCACTGCGGCCGCCGCCGTCCCCGCCGTTCCTGTCGCGGGTCCTCGGCCGGCGCCGCACGCGCCGGGAGGCGCTCCCACCGGTGGCCGTCCCAGGCTCGCGATCTCGCTGGCCTTCGTGTCCGGGCTCACTGCCCTCGCTTACCAGGTCCTGTGGACCCGCCTCATCGCCTCGGGGACCGGCAACTCGACCTACGTGTTCACGCTCATCCTCACGGTCTTCCTCATCGGGCTGGCCCTGGGGGCGCTGGCCTTCACGGCGCTGCGTACCCGCCTCCGACGGATCGTCGACCTGCTGGCGGTCTCCCAGGTCGCCATCGCCGTCCTGGCGATCCTCGGGATGGTCATCCTCGTCAACAGCCTCGGCGGGCCGCCGATGGACCTCACGACCTCGATCGGGGACCTCCTCGGCGACTTCGCCCAGAAGACCGTCATCGTCGTGCTGCCCGCGACGTTCATCATGGGCCTGAGCTTCCCTGCCGCATCGAGCCTGGTGGCCGGCGACGACGGCCAGATCGGCAGCCGGGCCGGGCTGCTGCTCGCGGCGAACACGCTCGGCGCGATCGTCGGGACCTTCGTCGTGCCGTTCGTCGTCATCCCGCTCGTCGGCTCGCCTGTCGCGCTCGGGCTCGTCGCCATCGTCAACGCGCTGACCGGCATCGCCCTCGCCTTCGGTGGCCGGATCGAGGCGCGCCTGCCGCGGCTGACGACCGGCGCGGCCGGCGCGGTCGTCGCGGCCGGGGCGGTCGTCGCGCTCGTCGGCGGGGGCCTGTTCGTCGATCCGAGCGTCACCCGGATCCAGCGGGCGCACGGCATCATCGAGGGCGCGACCGAGGACGAGATCGCGGCGGTCCAGGCCGGGACCATCAACGGCTCGAAGCAGCTGTGGGTCACCGGGACGTCGATGACCCTGCTCACGGTCGACGCCAAGCTCATGCCGGTCCTGCCGCTCGTCCTGCGGCCCGCGTCGAAGACCGAGCTGACGATCGCCTTCGGGATGGGTTCGGCGTTCCGGGCCTCGCTCAACGCCGGCATGAAGTCCGATGTCGTGGAGCTCGTGCCCTCGGTCCCGACGATGTTCGGCGACTTCTATCCGGACGCCCAGTCGGTCCTGGCGAACCCGAACGGCCGGGTGATCATCGCGGACGGCCGCAACCACGTGGAGCTGACCGACAGCACATACGACATCATCGTGGTCGACCCGCCGCCACCCATCGAGAGCTCGGGCGTCTCGGTCATCTCCTGCCTGGAGTTCTACCAGGCGGCCCGGGCCCGGCTCAATGCCGGCGGCGTGATGATGCAGTGGGTCCCGTACGGCCAGACGCTCGACGAGTTCAAGGCCCACGTCCGCACGTTCCACGACGTCTTCGCGAACGTCATCGTCGCCCAGGGTCCCGGTGGCTACGGGTTCTTCATGTTCGGGTCGGACCAGCCGATCGCATTCGACGACGCCGCGCTGCACGAGGTGCTGGGGCGGCCGGCGATCCTCGCCGACATCTCCTCGGCGTTCGACTCGCCGCACCTCGACGTGGATGGCTGGGCGTCGCTCGTCCCCCAGCTGATCCGGCTCTCGGGCGACGGGGTCGCCGCCTTCGCCGGGCCGGGCCCGCTCATCACGGACGACCATCCCCTGCCCGAGTACTTCCTCCTCCGCCACTGGCTCGGCACGCCGTCGCCACGCCTCTCGCCGAGCCAGGTGCACGCACCCTGACGATCGTGCCGGTGCGGGAAACGTTGCGCGGACAAGCTTCTGGCGGAACCGGTGATATCCTCGGCATCGTGACCCTCCACACGCTCGACCTCGACCCCGCCTGTCCACCGGCGGTCGAGGCCATCGCCGGCTCCC
>DASVIK010000491.1:0-2326 GCA_036382135.1 Candidatus Limnocylindrales bacterium
AACCACCTGGGTGAAGATCGTGGCGTTAACGGCCACGACGACGTTGTCCTTGGTGATGACCTCCTGGCGGTCGCCGGGGCGGGGGATCTCGCGCATGTCCACCCGGACCAGCGTCTGGGCGATCGGGAAGATGATCGCCAGCCCCGGGTTGCGGATGGACTTGAACTCGCCGAGGGTCTTCACGACGCCGACGTAGCCCTGCTGCACGATGTTCGCCGCCGAGCTCAGGAAGGCGACGACGACGACGAAGATGACGACGGCGATGACGATCCCGGCGATCACGCCACTGTCGAGAGTCACGAACCAACCCCTCCTTGATCGAAACCGGCGCTGTGCGTGAGCGGACGCACCAGCAGTGTCGTCCCGCGCACCGCCGTCACCAGCACCGCCGTGTCGGCGTTCAGGGACTGGGCGTGGTCCGTGACCGCGAGCCAGCGCTCGCTGGCCAGCTGGACGTGGCCTGGATGATGCTCGTCACCCACCGTGTCGAGGGTGAGGGCCTCCTGCCCGACGAGCCCGCCGTGGACGCCCCGCGAGACGACCCCCCCGGAGCCGTGCAGGAACGTCCGACTGGCGAACGGCCGGATCGCCACGAGGCCGATGAGCGAGATGGTCCCGGCCAGCGCGGCCTGGAGCCAGATCGGGGCGTCCGGCACGAGCAGGACGAGCACGCCGGCCACGAAACAGCCGATGGCGATGAAGACCGAGTAGAACGCGATCGTATGGAGCTCGACCGCCAGCAGGGCCAACCCCGCCACGATCCAGAGCGCGAACATCAGCACTCCCCGAGTGTACGCCGGATCGATCCATCTGCGACATCAAGCCGCAGCTTCGACCCATGGACCCGACGCCCGAACCGCCGGACCGTTTCGCGCTACTTGAGCAGGAGCTTGTCCAACCGACGCGAGACGATGGTCAGGCCGAGGAACCCCATGCCCAGGAGATACACGACGTCGAGGACGACCGATGGTCCCACCACCCCGGTCGTGAACGACCGGACGAGATCGACGCTGCGGTACAGCGGGGTGACCTGCACGATCGCGGCGAGCACCGGCGGGTAGGCCGTGAGCGGGAAGAACGTCCCGCTGAACAGGAACAGCGGCAGCACGACGAGCTGGACGAGGTCGAAGTCCTGCCAGCTGCGCATCCACGTCGTGGCCGCCATCGCGGCTCCCGCGAACCCGAAGCCCACGACCACAGCCGCGGGGATGGCCAGCAGGGCGAGAGGCGAGGCCACGAGCCCGAGGGCGACCATCACGACCATGAACCCGAGCGCGTAGAGCAGGCCCCGGATGAGCGCCCAGCCGATCTCGCCCAGGGCGATGTCGCCCGGCCCGACCGGGGTCGCCAGGATCGCCTCGTAGATCCTCTCGTACTTGAGGCGGAAGAAGACGTTCAGGGTCGCCTCGTAGATCGCGCCGTTCATGGCCGACGCGGCCAGGAGCGCCGGCGCGACGAACGCGCCGTATGGGATGAGTCGGCCGTCCGGCCCGGGGACCGCGCCGACGAGACCGCCGATGCCGAAGCCCACCCCGAGCAGGTAGAACAGCGGCTCGAAGAAGCCGCTCACCAGGACGAGCCACGTGCGCCGATAGACATGCGCGTTGCGCTCGATGAGCAGGAACGCCCGGCGGCTCCCGAGCCCGCGCGGGACGATCCGCCCGGCGACGGCGGCGAGGACCGTCATCGGACGAGCCGCCGCGGGAAGACGATCAGGCAGGCGACGATGCCGAGGACCGCCATCGCCGAGAGATACGCGATGTGACCGGCGCCGGCGAGCGGATCGAGCGTGCCGAGGACGAAGCCCCGGGCAAGGGCGACGCCGTGGTACAGCGGGGTCAGGACCGCCAGCGACTGGAGCAGCGGGGGCAGCCGGTCGATCGGGAAGAACGTCCCGGAGAAGAGGAACAGCGGCGTCACGACGAACCGGACGATCGTGCTGAAGCTTGCCGGCGATTCGCGCGTCGCGGACCACGCCGTGAGGGGCGTGGCGAACGCGAGCCCGGTCAGCACCGTCGCCCCGAACGCGAGCAGGAGCCCGACCGGGTTGCCGGCGACGCCGAAGAGCGTGATGACGATGCCGAAGATGCCCCCGACGAGGGCGATTCGCACGACGAGGAAGGCCAGCTGCCCGAAGACGATCGAGGCGGCACTCACCGGCGTCGCCGCCATCGCGTGGAAGGTTCGGACCCACTTGAAGCCGGCGATGATCGGGTACATCGCCTCGCCCGTGGCGGTCTGCATCGCGGTCGCGGCCAGGAGCCCCGGGGCGATGAAGCCGAGGTACGACGCGCCGGCCAGCGACCCGCCGGACCCGGAGCGGTCG
>DASVIK010000492.1:0-3271 GCA_036382135.1 Candidatus Limnocylindrales bacterium
TACCGACCGGCCCGAACTTGACCTGGCCGACCGACTGCTGGACGCGCAGCTCGGCATCGAGGACCGGGGCCTCGTCCAGCCCGGATGCGAAGGGGGGCACGTGGACGTTGACGATCGCCCGCTCCGGATCGCGGAGCTGGCGGGTCAGATCGTGGAGCGAGACCGAGAGCTGGTCCTCGGTCTGCTCGCGATGACTGTGCCAGGGCGTGAGGTTCGAGAAGCCCCAGGAGACCATCTCGTGCTCGTCGTCGATGGCGACGACCTTGCCCTCCGCGTGGACGCCCCACGGCGCTCCATCGAGGAGCGGTCCCAGGTCGACCGGATCGTCGTTCCCCAGCATGAAGTACAGCCGCCGGCCGGTCGGTCGCAGGCGCTCGTCGGCGAGGGCCAGCCACTCGCTCAGCCGGGCGTGCATCAGCTCCACGAAGAGCGCGTCGAGCGAGCCATCGGCACGCCGTGCGGCGAGCTCGCCCGGCTCGGCCCGGTAGGGGTAGTAGCCGTGGTCGGCGATGAGCCGCTCAAGCGCGTCGAGCTGAGGACCGGGTTCGACGTCGTGGTCCGTACCGATGAACCGGCAGTGGAAGCGGCCGTCGGCGCCGTGCTCGATCGTCTGGAGCGCCTTGCCCGCGACGTCGCCGCCCAGGATGAGGACATCTGCGCCGTAAACGGCTCCCGCGTTGATGAACTTGCGGAAGCACTTGCTCGAGCCGTGGAGATCGGTCGCGAAGAAGACGGTCGTCTTGCGGCTCACCCGACCGACGCCGAGGCACGTGCGGTCCGGGCCGCGTCCATCAACCGGCTGGCCCGGTCCGGGTCGACCGGGTTCCAGGTGACCCCGTCGCGCTTGAGGCTCGTCCCGACGATCACCGCGTCCGCGACGCTGAAGACCTCGGCGATGCGCTCGGCCGTGACCCCGGTGTTGGCCACGACCGGGGTACCCGGGATGGCCGCTTTGGCCTCATACAGGTCGGCCATCTCGAATGGGACGCCGGCCGCGGGTCCGCTGATGAGGATCGCGTCCATGCCCAGGAACGCGGCGCCGCGGGCGCGGTCGGCGATGCTCCGTCGACCCACCGCGCTCCCGAACTCCGGGGCGATGTTGTCGAAGAGGGCCACGTCGTCGGCCGCGATGGCGGTCCGGTACCCCGCGATGTCGCCGATGGCCGGCGCGATCATCCCCAGGTCGGTCTCGTAGACGCCGGTCAGGACCTCGCGGATGAACGAAGCCCCGGTCGCCCTGGCCAGGGCCAACGAGGCCCGGGCATCCCACAGGATGTTGACCCCGAACGGCACCCGCACGTCGCTCCGGAGCTCGCCGATGACCGCAGCCATGGCGGTCGGGATCTCCGCCCCGACCTGGAGCTGGTACGGCAGATCCGCCTCGTTGCAGAACAGGACGCCGTCGACTCCTGCCCCCTGGAGCGCGCTCAGGTCCGTTCCCACGACGTCGACGAGCCGGGTCCGGCCGCCCGTCCGGTCGTGCTGTGGCCGGCCGGGCAGGGCCGGGAAGTGGAGCATCGAGATAACCGGTTTGCGCGTCCCGAAGATCCGCTCCATCACATCCATGTGATCACCTCGTCGCTCCCTGTGCGGCGCGGGCCGTCGTGGCCCGGATCCGCCGCTCGCTCCGACTCACACCCGGCGGTTCGTCGCGGCCGGCGCCGGCGATCAGGACGGTCACCCCGAGGGCCCGCAGGCCGGCCACCTGGTCGCTCGGCGCCGACGCGTCCGTGACGAGGGTGTCCACCCGCTCGGCCGTTAGCACCATCGCCATCTCGCGTGCGCCCACCTTCGACCCGTCGGCGATGACGATCACCCGATCGCTCAGCGCCACGGCTGTTCGCTGGATCTCGGCCTCCTCGTCGGTCAGCTCGGTCACGCCGACCTGGGGCTCGATGCCGGCCGCGCCGATGATCGCGACCTGGAACCGGTAGCGGGCCAGTGTCGCGGCGGCCGCGGAGCCGACGCAGCTGAGCTCGTCGCGGAGCACCGTCCCGCCGGTAGCGACGACGCGCACGGGACGACTGCCGAGGAGGCTGGCGATCGGCAACGATGCCGTGATCACGAGCATGTCCGGGCGGACCGTCAACGACCGGGCGAACTGCTCGGCGGTGGTGCCGATGCCGATGAACAGGGCCTGCGCGTCGCCGATCAGCCGGGCGGCGGCGAGTGCGATGAGCCGCTTCTCGCGGGCGTGCTGGAGGGCGCGGGCGTTGAACGACAGGTCGAACGAGCGGGTCAGGTGGGCCGTCGCGCCGCCGTAGGTCTGGCGCAGGAAGCCGTCCCGTTCGAGGCGGCGCAGGTCGCGCCTGATCGTCATCTCCGACACGCGCAGGTCGCGGGCAAGGTCGGCGACATGGATGGCGCCGTCGTCGGCGACCCGCTCCAGGATCACATGCCGCCGATCGATGGCGTGCGCGGGGCCGATGTGGCCCACACCATCCGACAACCTGTACCTCCGAATCTCACAACACCCGTTGACTTGACATGTTCGATTGTGTTCCACTATCGCGGGAGGCGGTCCGGGGTGTCAAGCCGCGGGCCACCCGTGAGGGTCGGGGGCAGCGCGCGAGCGCGGAGGAGGCGAGCGTGGCCGGCGATTCAGCAGGACGAGGCGAGCTCTTCGTCCGGAACAGCACGGGGCTGGTGCGCGAGGCGTCGGCCCTGGATGCGACGATCTTCAACGCCGTGTTCAGCGCCCCGGTCGGGGCGACCCTGGCGTGGGGCGTCTTCTTCGCGTTGTCGGCGTTCCCCGGCGCGGACCTCGTGACGGCGACGATCGCCGCGTTCGTCCTCAACATCCCGATCCTGATCATGATGGCGCTGCTCGCCTCGAGCATGCCTCGGACCGGCGGCGACTACGTGTGGGTGAGCCGGATCCTGACGCCGCCGCTCGCGACCATCAGCAACTTCGGCGCCGCGTTGTCGGCGATGATCGGCGCCACCTTCTGGGCCCGCTACTTCCCGGTCTTCGCCCTCGGACCGATCCTCGTCACGCTCGGCGTCTTCTTCGACAACCAGACCCTCGTCGACTGGGGCAACAACTTCCAGAAGGACAACCTCTGGATCTTCCTCGGCGGCCTCGCGATGATCGCGCTGATGACGGGAATCCTCGTGTCCGGCATCCGCACGACGTTCCGCTGGCAGAACGCGTTCTGGATCATCGCGTCCGTGGGCACGTTCATCGCGTTCATCGCCCTCCTGTTCGGCAACAGCGCCGACTTCCAGGCCCACTTCAACGAGATGAACGCCAAGTTCGGAGGCGGCACAA
>DASVIK010000493.1:0-11416 GCA_036382135.1 Candidatus Limnocylindrales bacterium
CGAGATCCAGTCGCCCTTGAGGTACTTCGGGTCGAGGAGCTCCGGCGTCCACTTCCCGCCGTACACCGAGAGGTCGAACGGCGATCCCGCGAGGTCGTCGATGATCGGCCGCCGGACTCCCCGCGAGTTCCCGACGAAGAGCAGCTCGTGGGTGGGGCCGGTCGGATCCGGGTAGAACCGTCCGGGATCGGTCGCCTGGTGCAGGGCGACCAGGGGCACGTCCGTCCGCGCCCGGAGGTGTTCGAGAAAGATGTCCGAGGCGACGAAGATGACGTCGTATCCAGCACACAATTCAGAGGTCACACGGTCGGGATGGCTGATGACCCAGAGGAGCCGGACCTGGCTCGATCGTGTCCTTGGCGCTCGGACTCCGAAGATGTGGAGCGCCACATCGCAGCGCGTCGCGACGGCGTCCGCTTGCTCTCCGGCGACGAGGACCACCGCCGGGTGACCGCGCCGCTCGAGCTGGCGCTGCACGTCCCGTGCGAAGGGCGTATCGCCCCACTTTTCCGCGTCGACCCATGACTGCGGTCCGATGTGCAATCCGATCCGACGAGCCTCGAGCCAGTCGAGGAGTCGCGCTCGGAACTCCTCCGCGCGCCGAGCGTAGGTGTGCCGATCCAGGACGATCTGCCGGTAGCGCTGGACGAGCTCGGCGCGACGGCCGTCGTCCTCCAGGAGGCTGGTGACTCGTTCGATCAGCGTCGCGGGCGAGTCCCAGGTGGGGAAGTCGTCGTCGAAGAGCTCTCGAGCACCGACGTCGTTGTCGGTGACCACGATCGTCCCGGCTGCGAGGGCGTCGAAGACGCGCGAGTTCACGGCGCCGTACGGTTTGGTCGGTGACGCCGTGTCGTCGACGACCACGCGTGCCGACGCGTAGGCACTGGGCACGTCGTCGTAGTCGAGGATGCCACCCGAGAGATCGGCCACGCGCGGATCGGATTCCCAGTTCCGACCCCAGAGCCGAACCGTGCGGCCGCTCGCGGCGAGTGCCGGCAGGGCGCTTGCCACTCCCCGCTCTTCACCCCAGTCGCTGCCCACGAACACGGCGTCGAACGTCGTCGACGAGTTCGCCACCCCGGGCCGGAAGCGAGCCGGATTGGTCGCCAGCGGCATGAGGTGGGCGACCTTGGAGCTGCCGGCTTCGACGAGCTCCTTCGATCGCACGCTCGAGGCGAGGACGATGTCGTAATCGTTGAACCATGGCTGCGAAAGCCAGCGATCGGTCCAGTTACGGATCCACGCAATCGTGACGACGCCTCGCGGGAGACGAGAGATATCGAGCAGATCCATCAAGGCGAAGACGACGTCCACCGACGGATCGAGGTCGTACCAATGGTCCTTGTAACGCTCGATGTAGGAGATCCGCCAGCCCAGGGCGGCCAGCGCGTCCCCGAGTTCATGGGCGGTGTACCAGTCGCCATACGGGGCGGCGCGGTCCTCGCGGGTCACCGTGATGGCGACGTGGAGCGGGTCGCCGGACCAGCTGCGCTCCGCGCCGATCCGATCGCGCAGCACTTCGCGGAACAACCGCGGGCCCCATCGGTCCACGACGTCCTGCCAGGGATCGATCGACGCATCCACCTTTGCCCGTTCTTCGGATGACGCGTGGTGCCAGAGGACCGCCGCACCCTCGTAGACGACCGTCCGACCGCTCGCCCACATCGTCAGGCAGAACTCGACGGCCGCCGAGGCCGGATCCATGGCGGGGACCTGCGCGAACGCCGCCACCGAATCGCGCGGGATCAGCAGGCACGCGTCCGTGAGTGCAGGACGCGCGGAACGCTCCTTCGCCAGGGGTTCCAGGGGATCGGCCCCCAGGCCGAGCATCCGCGGCCGCGGCATCCCCTCGACGATCTCGAAATCGATACCGCGATGTTCGAGCGTCAGGTCCGCGGGCTCATCCGGAGACACGTTGCGGGCCTTCGGTCGGCGTCCGCGGATGAGCCGTGCCCCGACCGCGCCGGCACCGCGATCTCGTTGTGTCCCGACCATCCGCCTGAGCCAATCGCTGTCGATCGATTCGACGTCGTCATGGATGAACGCGACGAAGGCACCGGCCGATGCGGCGGCGACAGCCTGACGCGCGGGGCCGGGCGCGAGATCCGCGACGTGCCGGGTGACGCTCCAGCCCGGGCGCGCCGCGAGCGCGGCAAAGGCAGTCTCGACGTCGGCGTCCGTCGTGTCGGTCCGCGGACCGGCCCCGACGAGCACGACATCGGCGCGCGGCCAGTCCGTCGCCAGCAGGGACGCAAGGCAGCGAGCGAGGGATGGCCCGCCATGGATGACGGAGACGATCACCGAGATCAGGTCGTCCGTGGGCGGTGGCGCGCCGCGCACCTGGGCCCGGAGGGCGCCCAGCAGTGCCCGTTCCTGAGCGGCGGATGCCCGCTTCCGCCGGCGGCCGGCCGACTCGCCACCCGAGATCCGCTGCGGCAACGTCGCCATGAAGCCCGTGATCGCCCACCATCGGCGACGAGCGATCCCCAGCGGACGGCGCGCCCACCGGCGCACGGCCATGGCGACGCGTACCAGGCGATGGCTCCGGAGGTTCTCGAGATCGACCCGAAGCTTTTCCAATCGTCGGGAACGATCCTCGAGCAGCCGGCGATGCCGGTCGAGCTCGACCTCGAACCGAAGCCGCTCGCGGGTGGCGCGCTCACGAACGGCCGCCGTTTCGCTCTGAGAGGACTCCAGGCGGCGCTCGAGCTCCCCGAGGCGGATCTGGAGTTCCGCGACCACCGGATCCGTGGTCGGTGTGCCCGATGTCGCGAGGTCGGTGCCCGATTCGGAGGTCGTCTCGTCGGGGCGATCGGTCACGCGCGAGAGGATAGCCGATTGGGGCGCCGGCAGGCGTCGAGGGCGCTGACGGCCTCGGCGCTGCGGATGGCCGGGCGGCTCCCAGGCACAGGCCGTCTATGACCTCGGCGAGCCGGTCGTCCGGCGTACGAGCTCCCGGTACGCCCGGGCGGCGATCGGCCAGGAGAATCGCTCGGCTCCGATCGCCGCGATCCGCCGGCGATCAGCGGCGAGCTCGCCGGCAGGCCGGTCCAGGACCTCACGGATGGCCGCCGCGAGGTCGTCGGCTTCGAGCGAACGGGCGACCCGGCCCAGGTCGTCCTTGCGGAGCAACGCCTCCATGGTCGGCAGGCCCGGGCCAAGGACGATCGGCGTGCCCGCGGCCACCGCCTCCAGGAACTTGTTCGGTGTCGTGTAACGCTGGTTGAAGGAGATGGCCGGGAGCGGGATCAGGGCGGCGTCGGCGGATGCGGTCCAGGCGATCAATTCGTCAGGCTCGACGGCCGGCAGGGTGAAATGGCGCCCCGCGAATCGCGGGTCCGCATCGCGAGCGCGGCACAGCTCGAACCATCGGCCGAACCCGAGCAGCACGAGCGCAGCGTCGGGCACCTTGAGGATCGCCTCGGCCGACTCGTCGAGCCCGAGGTTGGGCCCGAGCCGACCCTGGAAGAGGACGATCCGGGTCGAGGCCGGAAGGCCGAGCGCGCGCCGGATGAGATCCGGCGGGGCGCTCGGCAGCGTCGACGGTTCGGGGTAGTTCGGCACGACGATCGGGCGGGCGGCCAGTCGAAGGCGGGTCACGAGCCGGTCTGCGAACGGATCGTTCACTGTCGTGATCGCGTCGCTCGCCCGCGCCCAGCGCCCTTCGCGCCAGGCCAGCCACCGTCGGATCGGCGCCGGAAACCCGAGGACGTTGTTGGACTCCATGACGATATCCACCGAGTCGTAGATCACCCGACTCCGCCGTCCAGCGTGTCGGTCGCGCGTTCGTCCATCGAGCGCGGCCGCGATCGTCAGGCTGCCACATGCGTGGTAGAGGTCGGCCGACGGCAGCTCACGAGCAAGCGTGTGCCACCAGCCCCGTACGGTGTGGGGCCAGAAGACCCAGAGCCAGAACCGGTCGACGATGGCACGCGCGACACGCGCCGGCGAGGCCGTGCGCCTGCGGGGACGGTCTCGATGGCCGGCCACCGGCGTCCGATACGTGGCCGCCATCCGCGCGAAGAAGCCGCTCGGGCGATAGCGATGCCAGGAGATCGCGCCGTCGTCCGCACGCTCCGGCTGCCCGTCGACCGCCACCGCGGCGATCTCGACGCGATAGCCCTCGTCCACGAGAGCGCGCGCCACGCGGAGTGATCGCGAATACGGGGCCGCCGGATTGCCGACCAGCACGATCGCTCGCCGGGATCCCGCTCCCTGGAGGCTCGTGGCATCCGGCAGGTCCGCGCTGCGCTGCTCGGTCACCAGGGACGGCCGGTGAGACGCGTGTATTCGGCGAGGAGACCGGTGACCTGGGTCTCCCAGTTGTAGGTGGCATGCGCTGCAGCGAGGCAGCGCCGACGGAGCGCCGACCGCTCCTCCGGCGGGGCATCGAGCAACGCTCGGATCGCGGCCGCGAGCGCGGACGGATCCTCCGGGTCGACCACGAGGCCGCAACCGGTCTCCCGGACGATCGTGGCCATGCCGGGCAGATCGCTGGCGACGACCGGCACCCCCGCCGCCATCGCCTCGAGGAGCTTGTTCGGCGTCGTCAGCCGGTGGTTGAGCGTCGTCGGCTGGATCGGCATCGCGACGACATCCGCCCCGGCGACCCAGGACAGCAGCTCGTCGGGTGGGACGGCCGGCAGGAGGCGGACTCGATCTGCCAGCTCCGGAGCGTCCGCGCGGGCGCGGAACACGGGCTCCAGCGCGCCATAGCCCATGAGGACGAGCGTCGTGTCCGGGATCTCGCGGATGGCCACGAGGAGCTCCTCCACGCCGCGATGCGGGAAGAATCCTCCGTGGTACAGAACGACGCGTCGACCGGGCGGCAGCCCGAGGGCGGCATGAAAGCGTCGCTCGGGGGGCTCGGGTGGAACGAACCGGTACGAGCAGTTCATCACCACGAGCGGATCGACCTGCCATCGGGCGCGCATGACGTCCGCGAATGCCTGGTTGATCGTGACGACCGTGCCGGCGCGCCGTGCCCAGCCGCGCTCTCCCCTGGCGATGAGCCACCGGGCGGGTCCCCTCATGCGGGCAAGGTTCCGCGCATCGAGGTAGATGTCCCGGGCGTCGTAGACGGATCGGCTCCGATGGTGACGGGCGAGCTCGAGGGCGATCGGGATGCCCATGAAGGCCATCCCGTGAAAGACGTCCGCCGCGGGCGCGACGAGTCGCGCGTTGCGAGCGTAGGACCGCAGGGTCAGCGGGATGGCAAGCCGTCGGACGAGCCCGCTGGCGATCCTTCTGGGCGCCGTCGCTCGCCCGCCGGGTCCGGCGGGCGGAGTCACGGCCGGGGAGGACGTGTCCGGTCGCCGCCGCGCTGCTCGGTCGGGCGGTCCGTCCTGCCTCCGCCTCCGTCGGGCGCGCGCGCCCCGAGCGAGCCACCGGCCGAACCGAACGAGCGGCTGGAGTGGCAGACCATCGATCGACGAGGCCGGGACGCGGATGATCCGGTACCCCAGTGGGTGCTGCTCTTCGGCCAGGACATCGCCCATCAGCACGGCGACGACCGTCACCGAGTGGCCTCGTTCCACGAGCGTTCGGGCGATGCGGTAGGTCCTGGAATCGAACTCCCCGTTCGAGGGCAGGACCAGAACGGCACGCTGGCGGACCGGCGCGACCTCGCTCGCGGGTACTGCCGGCCCCGCTTCAGCCACCGCCCGCTCCGAGGAGCTGGGCGATCCGCGCCGCCGCTCCCGCCGGTCGCAGGTCGAGGCCGGCCGCCCGCCGTCGGGCCAGCGCAGACGCTTCGGCGGGTGGCGCCAGCCTGGCGAGTTCGGTCGCGGCGAGTGCCGCGTCCAGACCCACGACGACCATCCGCCCGCCGGATCCGGCCACGGCCTCGACCCACTCGGTCGTCCCGCGCAGGATGAGGCACGGGACCCCGAGCCAGGCCGCCTCTCGCTGGACGCCACCCGAATCGGTGATCACGGCGGCGGCGTGGAGCTGGAGCGCGAGCGTGGTCCGGTAGCCCTGCGGGTCGACGACATGGACACCGCCGGGGAGGGCGATCCCCGCGGCCGCCAGCGCGGCACGGGTGCCCGGGTGGAGGGCGAGCACGACCGCCCGGTCCTCCGCCGCGCGGCCCAGGATCCTGGCCCAGGCCGCCATCGCCGCCGGATCGCGGTTCTCGGCCCGGTGGACCGTGGCGAACGCGTAGCCGCCCGGCAGGAGGACCGGCCCGCCGAGGCGCGGGCCGATCTCGGCCAGCACGACCGCCCCGTCACGGACTTCCGCGCTCACTCGGGCCGTGAGGTCCTGCATCAGGTCGCCGACGAGGTCCACCCTCTCGACGATCCCCTCCGCGGCCAGGTTGGCGACGGCCGTCGGCGTCGGCGCGAACAGCCAGTGCGCGAGGTGGTCCACGACGACGCGGTTGAGCTCCTCGGGCATCCGCCGATCGCCGCTCCGCAGCCCGGCCTCGACGTGGGCGATCGGGATGCCGAGCTTGGCGGCGCCCAGTGCCCCGGCGAGGGTCGAGTTCGTGTCGCCGTACACGAGCACGGCGTCCGGCTGTTCGGCGACGAGGATCGGCTCGAGCGCGATGAGCATCCGGCCCACCTGGTCGCCGTGGCCGCCCGCGCCGATGCCCAGGCTGTGATCGGGCCGGGCGAGCCCGAGCTCCGCGAAGAACGCCCCGGCCATCGCCTCGTCCCAGTGCTGGCCGGTGTCGACGAACACTTCGTCGTGGCGCTCGCGGAGCGCCGGCATGAGCGCGGCCGCCTTGATGAGCTGGGGTCGAGTCCCGACGACGCTGAGGATCCGCATCGGGTCGTGGCGACGTCCGCTCCGGCCGGCCTGGCGGCCGATCAGCGAACGCCGGCCCGGGACGCCCGTCGAGCGGGGGACGGAACACCCACCCCGTGATACGCCACGCCGGCCGGCAGATCCAGGCCGCGCAGGCTGTTCCGGCCGTCGAACAGGACCGCGAGGTCCGGGAACGTGGCGAAGTCGAGCGACCGGAAGATCGGGTCGGCGGTCTGCGTGACGATCGCCCGGAATGGGCCACCGGTCCCCCAGCGGTACGGCGTCGCGGCCCAGGGCTCGACCTCGGCGTCCGAGAGGAGCGGATCGTAGGCCGAGACGTGCGCCCCGTGGAATGCGAGCCGCTCGATCAGCGGCAGGGCGCGCGAATAGGCGAGCTCCTTGACCCCATCGCGATACGTCAGCCCCAGCACGAGGACCGGCACGCCCTCGAGGCCGCCGAGCGCTTTCTGGATCGTCTTGATGGCCAGGCCCACCTGACCGTCGTTGACGCGCCGCGAGAGCTCGACGAGCTCCATCTCCGGCGCCCGCGAGAGCAGGAAGTGCGGGTAGACCGGGATGCAGTGGCCGCCGACGCCCAGGCCGGGCTGGTGGATGTGGCTGTACGGCTGGGAGTTGGCCGCGGCGATGACCTCGAGGATGTCGACCCCGATCCGGTCGGCGTACCGGGCGAACTCGTTGGCGAGGGCGATGTTCACGTCGCGATACGTCGTGTCGGCGAGCTTGCTGAACTCGGCGGCCTCGGCGTTCGACATGAGGACGACCTCGGCGTCGAGGACCGACGCATAGAACGCCGCCGCCCGGCGGCCGGACTCCGGGCCGATCCCGCCGACGAGCTTGGGGTACGTCGCGAGGTTGCGCAGGGCGGATCCGCTGTACAGGCGCTCCGGGCTGAACGCGATGAAGACGCTCTCGTCCGGCTCGAGACCGGACGCGGCCGCGAGGCGCGGCGTGTACCGGTCGCGGGTGTCGCCGACCGGCAGCGTCGTCTCGAAGATGACGAGCGAGCCGGCGTGGACGCCCGGCGCGACCGAGGCGACCGCGGAATCCATGTGCCGGTAATCCGGCCGCTGCTCGTCGTCGAGCATGACCGGCACGATGAGCACGACGACGTCCGCCTCGCGCGCCGCAGCCGCGCCATCGGTGGTCGCCCGGAGCCGGCCGGCCGTGTGGGCGGAACGGACGAGCTCGGCCAGCCCCGGCTCCTCGGCCACATGGCTCTCGCCGGCGTTGATCGCGTCGACCACCGCCTGCTGCACGTCGACCGCGATGACCGTCCAGCCGTGACCGGCGTACTGGGCGCACAGGGGCAGGCCCATCTTGCCGGCCCCGATGACGGCGACCGTCCCGACCGTGCCGGGCTCACCGGTCCACGGCGCGACGACTCGCTGCTCGCCGTGGCGGCACGGGCTCGCGACGAGCTCGATGGAGCCGCCGAGCAGGCTCGGGGCGGCGGCGGACGGTCGGCTCGTGATGGTCATCGGACGGAGATCCTCGCGGACAGGTCGGAGAGGTCGGCGGGCGCCCGGGAGGTGGCCGCGTCGAGCAGGGCATTGGCGATGGCGACCGCCCAGAGTCCGTCCTCGCCGTCGACCATCGGGCGCCCGCCGCGCCGGACGATCCCGAGGAAGGCCTCGAGCTCGGCGGCCAGCGGCTCGCCGCTGCTGACCGGCAGGACGGCCATGTCCCCTTCGAACGTCGGGGCATACCCGCCGATGAGCCGGGGATGGTCGAGGCCGGCGGCCTTCGTGAACGTCAGCCGCTGGGTGAGGAAGTCGAGCTCGAACATCCCCTCCTCGCCGACGACGGTCAGCTGGCGGCGCTTGGCCGGGGTGAGCCAGTCGACATCGAGCTGCGCGACGACGCCGGACGGGAAGTGGAGGAGCCCGAACAGGAGGTCCTCGTGCGTCGCGTGGATGCGCTGGGCGGTCTCGGCATAGACCCGTGACGGTCGCTCGCCGGCGATCCAGCTCAGGATGTCGACGTCGTGGGTCGCCAGGTCCACGGTCACGCCGACATCGCGGATCCGGGCCGGGAACGGGCCGGCGCGACGGCTCGAGATGCCGTACACGGTCGACAGCCAGCCGGCTGCGAGGAGCCGGCCGAGTTCGAGGACGGCCGGGTTGAACCGCTCGACGTGACCGACCTGGACGGGCACGCTGTGGGCGCGGGCCGCGGCCACGATGCGCAACGCCTCGTCGACCGTGCCGGCGAGCGGCTTCTCGACGAGGATCGCGATGCCGCGCTCGATGGCGGCCAGGGCCAGGTCGAGGTGGGCCGTGGTGGGCGCGGCGATCACGAGCGCATCGAGCTCCGCCTCGGCGACCATCGCCAGCGGTTCCTCGAAGCCCTGGGCGCCGACCTGGTCGACCGCCGCGGCCAGCGCCGCCGACACCGGGTCGGCGACCGCGACGAGCGTCGCGTCGGTCCGAGCGGCGATGACCCGCAGGTGGTTCCGGCCCATCGTCCCGAGGCCGGCGAGCCCGATCCGCAGGGAACGGTCTCCGGCCGGCCGCCAGGCGCCCTTCGACGCGGTCACGAGACGACGGTCCCGGTGCGGCCGGCTTCGCCGGTGGGCGTCGCGACCTCGCGGATGGCCGCCACGACCGTGGCCAGCTCGGCGTCGGTCAGGCTCGGCCGGACGGGGATCGAGACGATCTCTTCGGAGAGCTGGTTCGTGACCGGCAGGTGGAGATCGGCGGCCCCGGGCATGATCGGCTGGAGGTAGGCCTGGCGGTGGATCGGCACCGGGTAGTAGAGGAGGGTGCCGATCCCGCGCTCCGCGAGACCCTCGACGACCCGCGTCCGCTCGCCCGGGAAGCGCATCGTGTACTGGTGCC
Source organism: Candidatus Limnocylindrales bacterium (assembly GCA_036382135.1). Lineage (GTDB taxonomy): Bacteria > Chloroflexota > Limnocylindria > Limnocylindrales > CSP1-4 > C-114. The sequence continues at coordinate 9,609 of DASVIK010000493.1, forward strand.
AGACGTGCTCCCGGCCGGCGGGGACGGTGGGCGTCCGGTAGTCGACGAGGTGCTCGCTCAGGTAGGCGGCGTTGCGCCGTCGCTGCGCGGTCCGCTCGTCGAGCCGCGCCAGCTGGGCGAGGCCGATCGCCGCGACGAGATCGGTCGGCTTGTAGTTCGAGCCGAGCGACTCGTGGTAGTAGCGGACGCGCATCCCGTGATTGCGGAACAGGCGGAGCCGGTCGGCCAGGGCGTCGTCGTCGGTCGTCGCGAACCCGCCCTCGCCGGTCATCAGGTTCTTGGTCGCGTACGTGCTGAACATCGCCGGGCCGAACCCTCCGGCCCGCTTGCCGCGATACGCCGCCCCGTGGGCCTGGGCGGCGTCCTCGACGATCGTCAGGCCGTGCCGCTCGGCGATCTCGACGAGCGGATCCATGTCGGCCATGAGCCCGTAGAGGTGGACCGGCATGATCGCCTTCGTCCGGGGCGTGATGGCCGCCTCGACGAGGTCGGGGTCCATCGCGAAGTCCTCGGCCCGGATGTCCACGAAGACCGGGCGGGCGCCCGTCCGCAGGATGACGCTGACGGTGGCGTTGAAGCTGAAGCTGACCGTGATGACCTCGTCGCCCGGGCCGATGCCCAGGCCGTGCAGGACCGCCTCCTGGGCGAGCGTGCCGTTGGCCATGAAGACGGCGTGGCGGACGCCGCAGTAGGCGGCCCAGGCCTCCTCGAAGGCCTCGGTCTTCTTGCCCATGGCGAGCATCCCCGAGCGGAGCACCTCGAGGACGGCTTCTTCTTCGGCGGGCCCGATGTCCGGGCGCGAGATCGGGATCATGCCTTGACTCCCTGACGGGCGGTCGAAGCGACGGCCGGATCCGCGTCGCGGATCTGCTCGGCGTCGGGGACATAGACGTAGTGGCGCTGGCAGGCGACGCACAGCAGGTCGGTTTCGACGCCCGGGGTCGCCGGGGCGGGAGCGCCGGTCGCCGAGTCGATGAGGCGCTGGCCGCAGTCGCACACCCAGCCGAGACGGCGGGCCGGGTTGCCCGCGACGAGCGCGTTGTCGGGGACGGTCCGGGTGACCACCGCACCCGCGCCCACCGTCGCGAACCGCCCCACGTCGGTGCCGGCCACGACGACGGCGCCCGCCCCGATGGAGCAGCCGTGGCGGAGCACGATCGGGCTGACCTCCCAATCGGTCGCCCGGGCGAGGTCGCCGGTCGAGGTGATCGCCCGCGGGTAGCGGTCGTTGGTCAGGATCGCGTTGGGCCCGATGAAGACGCCGTCCTCGACCGTCACGCCGTGATACACGAGCGCGAGGTTCTGGACCTTGACCCGGTCGCCGAGCGTGACGCCCTCGTCGATGAACGCGTCCCGGCCGATCACGCAATCCGCGCCGATCCGGGCGCCGGTCCGGATCTGGGCTCGGTGCCAGATGCTCGTCCGGGGTCCGATCGCGACGTCGGTCTCGAGATCGGCGGTCCCATGGACGCGCGCCGAGGGATCGATCACGGGTCGGTGGGCTCCTGTCCTTGGCCGCTGGCCGGCGTCTCGCCGAGCGGCAGGTCGTGCCGGGCGGCGCCGGCTGGTCGTGCCGGAGCCGGTGGGCGCTCGGACATCGGCGGTCTGAGAGTATACCCGAGGCGCACCGTCAGCCCCGGCGACCACCCCGGCGACCACCCCCGCGGAACAGCCGGACCACGAGGCCGGCGGCGACGCCGAAGGCGATCGCGCCCCGCCAGTCGAGGATCGCCCGCACGTCTCCGTCCACGCGCCTGGCGATGACGATGAGCGCGTTACTGCCGCGACCCATGTGAACCTCTTGGGCA
>DASVIK010000494.1:0-2222 GCA_036382135.1 Candidatus Limnocylindrales bacterium
CAAGGTCGCCACGATGCGCGACGCCATCGCCGAGCTCGTCCATGATGGGGACACGGTGGCGATCGAGGGCTTCACGCATCTCATCAGCTTTGCCGCCGGGCACGAGATCATCCGCCAGCGCAAGCGCGACCTGACCCTGGCGCGCCTGACGCCCGACCTCATCTACGACCAGATGGTCGCCGCCGGCACGGCTCGCAAGCTCATCTTCAGCTGGCTCGGCAATCCCGGCGTCGGCGGGCTGGGGGCGATCCGGCGGCGGATCGAGGACGCCGACCCGGCCCCGCTCGAGGTGGAGGAGTACAGCCACTTCGGGATGGTGGGCCGGTACACGGCCGGGGCGGCCAACCTGCCGTTCTACCCGCTCCGGAGCTACTTCGAGACCGACCTGCCGAAGGCGAACCCGCTCATCCGGCCGATCGAATCGCCGTATGGCGACGGAACGGTGTACGCCGTACCGCCGCTCCGGCCCGACGTGACGATCGTCCACGCCCAGCGGGCGGACGCGGCCGGCGACACCCAGGTCTGGGGCCTGCTCGGCTGCCAGAAGGAAGCGGCGTTCGCGGCCAGGCGGGTCATCGTGGTCGTCGAGGACCTCGTCGACGAGGCCGTGATCCGCGCCGATCCGAACCGCACCATCATCCCGGGCCTCATCGTCGACGCGGTCGCGGTCGAGCCGTTCGGTGCCCACCCGTCCTATGTCCAGGGCGCCTACGACCGCGACAACCCCTTCTACCGCGACTGGGATCCGATCAGCCGCGACGAGGCCGCCCTCCAGGCCTGGTTGCGCGCCTGGGTGTACGACCTCGACGGACGGGCCGCCTATGTCGAGAAGCTCGGCCCCGAACGCGTCGCGTCCCTGCGCCCGTCCGGGTCCGCGCCGTCGGGCTCCGTGGACTACGGTGAGTACCGCTGATGACCGAGCCGCTCATGATCCTCGTCGCGGGCCCATACCGTTCCGGGACCGACGGCGATCCCGCCCGGATCCAGGCGAACGTCGACGCCATGACCCGGACCTCGCTCGAGCTCTATCGCCGGGGTCACCTGCCGGTCATGGGCGAGTGGTTCGCGCTTCCGTTGATCGAGGAGGCCGAGCGGACCCGCGACGGCGGCGATCCGTACGCCGAGATCTTCCATCCGATCGCCGAACGGGTGCTCGCGCGGTGCGACGCCTGCCTGCGGATCGGCGGTCCGTCGGAGGGGGCGGACCGGATGGTCGCGGTCGCCCGGCAGCTCGGCAAGACCGTGTTCGCCGACGTCGGCGAGATCCCGTGAGCGACCCGGCCGTGGCTGCCCCGTTCAGCAAGTCCGAGATGATGATCGTCGCGGCTGCCCGCGAGCTCGCCGGCCAGCACGTCTGCTTCGTCGGGGTCGGTTTGCCGAACATCGCCGTGAATCTCGCGAAGCGGACGGTGGCGCCGGAGCTCGAGCTCGTCTACGAGGCGGGGGTCTTCGGCGCCGAGCCGGCCCGCCTGCCCCTGTCCATCGGCGACCCCACGATCGTCACCCGGGCGACGGCGGTGACGAGCATGTGGGACCTCTTCAGCCTCTACCTGCAGGGCGGCCGCATCGACGTGGGCTTCCTGGGCGCCGCCCAGATCGACCGGTTCGGCAACATCAACACGACGGTCATCGGCGATTACGAGCACCCGACGACCCGCCTGCCCGGTTCGGGCGGCGCCTGCGAGATCGCCATCAACGCGCGTGAGGTGTTCGTCATCGTGCGCCAGAACAAGCGCAGCTTCGTCGAGAAGCTCGACTTCCGGACGTCGGCCGGCAACCTCGGCGGGGCCGAGAGCGCAGCACGCATCCGCCGCGAGCAGGGCTGGATCGGGCGCGGGCCGTCGGTGGTCGTCACGGACCTCGGCATCTACCACTTCGACGATGACGGCGAGATGCGCCTCGACTCGCTCCATCCCGCAGCGACGCTCGAGCAGGTCCGCGAGACGATCGGCTGGGAGATCCGGGTCGCCGCCGACCTGCGCACGACGCCCGAGCCGTCGCCCGACGAGCTCCACCTCATCCGGGTCGAGCTCGACCCCGAGGGCGCGTACACGAAGTAGGCGCCAGCTCCCGCGCGCGGGAGCTGGCGCGGCGCGTCCACGCACCGCCGGAGGCGGACCACCGGAGGGACTCGCGGGGTACCTTCGGGAGGCCGACTCGGGCCATATCGGATGGCACGCTCGGGCCATGGCGTTTCCTGCCCGCCCCGCCCCCGACGACGT
>DASVIK010000495.1:0-3271 GCA_036382135.1 Candidatus Limnocylindrales bacterium
GCCCTCGCGCTTGCGCAGGATCGTCGACCACGAGAGGCCCGCCTGGGCGCCCTCGAGCACCAGCATCTCGAACAGGTGCCGCCCGTCGCGGGACGGGCGCCCCCACTCCGCGTCGTGGTAGGCACGGTACAGCGGGTCGCCTTCGACGCCCCAGGCGCAGCGAACGACACCATCCGGGCCTGCCGTCACCGTGCGAGCCGCCCAGGGGTTGGCCCCTGCCGCGGCCGAGACGCCGCTCTCCGTCAATCCACGTCGCGCCGAGCCATGCCCCAGGCCCCGAGCAGGACGCCGCCCGCCGCGATGGCCACACAGGCCACGACGCCCGCGACGTCCCACTGGCCAACCATCGGCTGCCCGAGGTGAGCCGTCAGGGCGAGCTGGTGGACCCAGTCGGGCAGCTTGAGCGGCGGCGCGATCAGGTCGACCAGGTAGGTCGCCACCACGATGAGCGCGGCGACCTCGGCCGCGAGCGAGGTCCGCCACAGGCCACCGACGGCGAAGCCGACCCCGGCGATCGCGGCGGCATAGACGCCCAGCACCGCCGAGCCGACCATCGGATCGCTTGCGGCCACGCCCCCGGACGCCGCGCCGAGTCCGATGCCGGCCGCGAACAGGACCGTCATCACCACGACGGCGAGGATCGCGGCGATTCCGCCGGCGATCGCCCACCAAGCCCGGGCCATCGGCGTCGTGAGGACCATCTCGAGGCGTCCGTCCGTCTCATCCGACGCCCACTTGGAGACGAACGTCGCGGCGGCGAACCCGGCCGCGATGAACAGGAGCTCCGCGTACAGCTGCAGCCAGCCGCCCGTCGATGCGAGGTCGAAGCCGGGGAAGATCGCGCCGAAGGTCTTCGAGAGACCGGGGTCGGTCCCGAGCTGGCTCGCCATCGGCCCGACCAGCGACGCGATGAGCGCGCCCATGAGCCCGAGCCCGATCCCCCACGAGAGCGCGCGCGGGAGCTGCTCGCCGAAGGCCCGGCTGATCGGGCCGTGGACGCCGAGGACCGCCGCGGGCAGGTGAGGCAGCGAGAGGCCGGCGGTGACTCCGAGGTCACGGCGCACGAAGAGCTCGACCCCGATCGCGAGGAGGATGACCGCACCGATCCCCACGAGCCCGAGCGGCAGCCAGTCGTACCGGCCGACGAGGGCGATGTGATCGGCCGTCCAGCGGAAGGGGCTCAGCAACGCGATGCCTGCAACGTCCAGGCCGTTGGCGACCCACAGGACGAGCATGACGAGGCTGGAGACGCCCGCCGAGCCGGCTCGACCGAGGAGGGGTGCCAGGGCGAACGCGAGCCCGCCGAAGAACACCGCGAGGAACCCGCACCAGAGGGCAAAGCCGACCGAGGACAGGAGCGAGATCCGGTCGCCGAGGGCCGCGTCGCCGAACAGCGTCGAGCTGGCAGTCGTCATGACGGCGAGGATCGCCATGGCGAGGCCCAGCATCGTGAGGTGCGCGGCCACCTTCTCGAGCGCGATCCGGCGCTTGCCGAACGGCGTCGACGCGACCAGGTCGAGGCTCCCGCGGCGAGCCTCGCCGGCCAGGGTCGACGAGAGGGCGAGGATCGACCAGAGCGCCGTGCCCAGGGCGAAGATCGCCCCGTACTTGAACGTCATGTAGCCGCCGAGCGTGCCGAGGCTCACGGGCTTCCCGAACAGGTTGATCATCGAGGCGGGGATGCTCCCGATGAGCTTGTCGACCTCCAGCCGGGATGCGGCCGTCGGGAAGATGCTCGAGATGGCGAGGCCCATGACGAGCGCCATCCCGCCCAGGAGACCCGCCGCGATGATGAAGGCCAGCCGCGAGTCGCGGATGGTCTTGCCGTAGATGCTGCCGAGGCCGTAGACGCGGCTGAAGGACGACGCGACGGTCCGTCCGGCTGGGACGGACCCAACACCGGTGGTCATGGCGTGGCGACCTCCGCGGCCTCGTGGCCGTACTGGGCCAGGAACGTCTCCTCGAGGGTCGGCTCGCGGCTGACGAAGTCGAGCAGCTCGTAGCGGGCGGCCGCCTGGACGACGGGGGTGATCGCGCCCGAGACGCGCATCCGAAGCGTGTGGTCCGAGACGACGACCTCGGATACGCCCGGCAGACCCTCGAATGCCTCGGCCGGGACGCGGTCCACGAACCGGAGCTCCACCTCGTGGTGGGCGAGATCGCGCAGGCCCTCGACGCTGTCGACCTTCACCAGCCTGCCGTCACGGATGATCGCGACGCGGTCGCAGGTGCGCTCGACCTCGGACAGGATGTGACTGGACAGGAACACGGTCCTGCCTTCCGCCTGCGCCTCGCGGACCAGGGCGTAGAACGACTGCTGGACCAGCGGGTCCAGCCCGGACGTCGGCTCGTCGAGCACGAGCAGCTCCGGGCGGTGCTGGAGCGCGATGACGAGGCCGATCTTCTGCTTGTTCCCCTTGGAGTACTCCTTGAACTTCCGCGTCGGATCGACGTCAAAGCGCTCGATGAGCGCCGCGCGATATGCCCGGTCCACGCCGCCGCGGAGGTTGCCGAAATACTCGATCGTCTGGCCGCCGGTCAGGCGGTCGTAGAGGGTGAACTCGCCGGGGATGTAGCCGATCCGCCGGTGGATCGCCACCGGGTCGGCCGAGGACTCGATGCCGAAGACGCGGGCGACGCCCGAGGTCGGCCGGATCAGGTCGAGGAACGTCCGGATCGTGGTCGTCTTGCCGGCGCCGTTCGGCCCAAGGAACCCGAAGACCTCGCCCTCCTGGACGACGAGGTCCACGTCGATGATCCCGCGGTGGCTCCCATAGCTCTTGGTCAGGCGCTCGGTCTCGATCACATTCATGCGGAGGTTCCTTCCCGGGCCGCCCACTCGCGGCGCCAGCGGTCGAAGAGCTGCGGAAGCTCGCGTTCGAGGAAGCTGCAGAGGTCGGCGAGGGCCGCCAGTGTCGTGTGCGCGACCGTGCCCGGCGGAACAAGGGCGAGGCCGCCCTCGGCGATGCGCCGGAGATCGCCGCTCTTGTCGTTGCCGCGCTCCAGGAGGGACTGCCACGCATCGTCCTTCGTGCGGAAGTAGTCCCGGCGATCGCCACGCTTCGTGATCCGCTCGGCGAACCCGGTCGAGATCAGGAGCCGGCTGGTCGTGCTGATGGAACCCCGGCTCGCGTGGAGCAGGGTGGCGAGATCGGCCGCGCTCTGCTCTCGCTCCTCGGCGATCATCAGTGCGCCGATGAGGCGCCCCGCCATCCGCGGCCAGCCCAGGTTCTCGAAGTACCGGCCGACCTCCTCGATGTACGCCTCGCGC
>DASVIK010000496.1:0-14640 GCA_036382135.1 Candidatus Limnocylindrales bacterium
GCTCAAGGAGGAGGTCGGGGCCGACGACATCGCGGGGATCGTGGCCGCCTGGACGGGCGTGCCGGTCACCAAGCTCCTGGAAGGCGAGACCGCCAAGCTCGTCCAGATGGAGGAGCGACTCCATCAGCGGGTCGTCGGCCAGGACGAGGCGATCGCCGCCGTGTCCGATGCGGTCCGGCGCGCCCGGGCCGGGCTCAAGGACCCGCGTCGGCCGATCGGCTCGTTCCTGTTCCTCGGCCCGACCGGCGTAGGCAAGACCGAGCTTGCCCGGGCCCTGGCCGAGTTCATGTTCGACGACGACAACGCGATGGTCCGCATCGACATGAGCGAGTACATGGAGAAGTTCGCCGTGTCGCGGCTCGTTGGAGCGCCGCCCGGCTACGTGGGCTACGAGGAGGGCGGCCAGCTGACCGAGGCGGTCCGCCGCCGGCCGTACCAGGTGATCCTGCTTGACGAGATCGAGAAGGCCCACCCGGACGTGTTCAACGTCCTGCTCCAGGTCCTCGACGACGGGCGGCTGACCGACGGCCAGGGCCGCACGGTCGACTTCAAGAATTCGGTCGTGATCATGACCAGCAACGTCGGCTCCCAGTTCATCGCCGGGTTCGCCGGTCGCGGCGACGCGGCCGGAGCGGCGGCCTACGAGGAGATGAAGTCCCAGGTCATCGAGTCGCTGCGGCTCCAGTTCCGCCCGGAGTTCCTCAACCGGATCGACGAGATCATCGTCTTCCACGCCCTGACGGACGCGGACCTCGTCGCGATCGTCGACCTGCTGCTGGCCGACCTCTCGAGGCGGCTCGCCGCCCAGGACCTCACGCTCGAGCTCACTCCTGCGGCCCGCTCGCTCATCGCGCGCGAGGGTCACGACCCCGCGTTCGGCGCCCGGCCGCTCAAGCGGACGATCCAGCGGCTCGTCGAGAACTCGTTCGCCCGGGCGCTCCTCCAGGGCCAGTTCCAGCCCGGCGACCGGGTCGTCGCGGACGCGGACGTCATCGGCGGCACGATCGTGTTCACGACGGAGCGCTCGTCGGTGGCGGTCGACACGAGCGAGCGACGCGATGCCCGGACCGCCGGGCGGGCGCCGGTCGGCGCCGGCTCACGGGGTGGCGGCCACCGCTCCCCGATGGACCTGCCCGACATCGACGAGAAGCCGGAGAAGGATCACCCGGACCTCGTCAACTGAGGCCGAGGGTCGGCGCGGCCAGGAGTCCTCGATGCGCTACGCGGCTGCGGCAGACCGGCTGAGCTCGCTCGCGACGTTCCCGGGCCGGCTCCCGGAGGGTCCGGCCGTGCTCATGCCCCAGTTCACCGACGGACGCCTGCGCCCGCGCCTCGAGCCGCCCGCGAGTGCCCGCGCCGCGGCCGTCCTCGTGCTCGTGTTCCCCGGAGCCGACGGCGAGGCGCGTCTCGTGCTCACCGAGCGCCCGTCGTACGACGGGCACCACAGCGGCGAGGTGAGCTTCCCCGGCGGCAAGGCCGAGCCGGACGACGTCGATGCCGACGCGACCGCGCTGCGCGAGGCCGCCGAGGAGATCGGGCTCGATCCGGGGGCGGCAGGGATCCGGACCGTCGGCCACCTCGACGTCGTGTGGATCCCCGTCAGCGACTTCCGCATCACGCCGGTCGTCGCGCTCGCGATGCGCCGCCCGGAGCTGACGCCATCGCCCGACGAGGTGGCCCGGATCCTGGAGCCACCGGTGACGGCGTTCCTGTCCGCGGCACCGATCGAGGTCGTCGAACGGACGATCGGCGATTGGCCGCTGCGCTACGGCGGCTACCGCATCGACGACCTGCACGTCTGGGGCGCGACCGCCCGGATCCTCGGCCAGCTCGGAGCGGTCCTCGACGCCTGAGCCCGGCTCCAGTGGCGAGGGAGCGAGCGGCCGGAGGGCTGCGCGGCCGGAAGGCCCTGGGCGGCCCGGCGGGAGGGGCCGCGCGCCGAGCCATGGCGGTCCGGTGCGGTCCGGTGCGGTCCGGTTCGAGCCGTCCGATTCTTGTGGTGACGGCGGGAAACGGCGGGTGACCCAAGCGGGTTGGGCGCACGTACATTGTGAGAACGACTCTCTCCCCGATCGGAGCCAGCATGCATGAAGGGATCTCGATGACCCAGTTCCGGCGCCGATTCCTCTCGTGGTGGCGGCGGGCCATGCGATGGGTGGAGCAGTGACCGTCCCGTCGCGGTGAACGACCTGGCGTCGTTCGTCACGAGCCTGATCGTGGTCCTCGCCGGATCCGTCACCGTGTTCACCGTGCAAGCGGGAGCAACCGATCGAGTCGCCGCCGTCCGCCGCGGGCTCCCGCGCGCCGTGATGGTCGCGACGACGTGCTCCGGCACTGGGCTCGCGACGCTCGGTGTGCTGTCCGGTCGCTGGCTCGATGCGGTCGTCGGCGCGGCGAGCGTCGGGGCAGGCGTCGCGCTCGTGATGGGCTTCGACGCATCGCGGCGGAACGCACTCCGGTAGTCCCGACCCGGCGGCGCTCAGTCGGGTTCGCGGCGCCGGCAGACCTTCAGTAGGGTTCGCCTTCGCGGGTCGTGGCGCCCGCCGAGCGCTCGCGGCCGACGACACCGCCTTCGACCCGGACCACCGGTGCGGCGGGTGCGGCGGGTGCGCCGACGGACGGGCGGGCGACGCCGTCGATCACCGCCCGTGAGCCCGCGTCGTCGGCGCCCGCGTACTCGACGACGATCGCCCGCATCTCGGTGAGGTCGGTCCAGGCCGCATGCGGGATCGACGCCGGCCAGAGGACGGCCTCACCGGCATGGACGCGCGACCGATCCTCGCCCACGGCGACCCAGCCGCCGCCTTCGATGACGACGAACCAGGTCGTGTTCGGATTGGAATGCGGCTCGATCCGCGCGTTCCGGGCGAAGGCGAGCTCGCTGATCACCCCGCGTCCATCGAGGTGGATGACCTGCCCGGTGATCCCGACCGTTCCCGGCGGACCCTCGGGCCGGCGGTTCCCGACGCCGAAGCGGACGACATCCACGGCTGACGCCTCGACACCGCGGTCCCGCGACGAAGCCGCGGAGCCTAGCGGCGCTTCCGGGTCCGCTTGGACGGGGCGACGCGCACCCGCGACGTCCGCGGGGTGGCCTTGGGCCGGATCGTCGCCTCGGGGTGGGCGTACTTCGAGCGGGTGAAGTAGCGCATCTTGGCCAGCCGGGTCTCGTAGACCGCGAAGACCGGCGGGAAGCGCCGGAAGCGGACCCAGACGAGCGTGCCGACCCCGATCACCAGGGTGATGGGCACGAAGAAGAAGTCGAACTGGAAGATCGCATACATGACGACGAGGCTGAACGTGATGAAGCCCGTCCAGAGCAGCCACTCGTACATGTCCAGGTAGGGCGCATGACCGTGGAAGCGGCGTGTCCGGACGTTGTACAGGACGATCGTCGTGATGACCCAGAACAGCGACCCGACGGTGACCGGCCAGAACAGGTCATGGAAGTTGAACGCGTTGAACGGCTTGTCTAGGTAATCCCAGGGAAGCAGGTGCACGTTCGGAGACTCCTGTTGCGCGGCCCCGATGGGCCGCTCCGGGACCTGTCGGGAGGCGGGCGGAGGGTCGAGTATGCCACGGACCGCAGGGTATACTCCGGGCAGATCGTGACGGCGCCGGTGGTCGAGCCCGTACGTCGCATGTCCGACCGTCGCGATGACGGAACGGCCTCGTGTTCACCGAGGCAACGGGAGGACCGCCCGGTTGCGTGCCCTGCTCTCCGTGGCGAACCGTGACGGGATATCGGTTCTTGCGCGTGACCTCCTCAGTCTCGACGTGGAGGTGTTCGCGACCGACGGCACGCGGGAGCACCTGTCCGCCGACGGCATCGAGGTGCGCTCCGTCTCGGACCTGACGAACGTGCCGGCGCTCGTGGGCGGCCAGGTCAAGACGTTCCATCCCGCGATCTACGCCGGCATCCTCGCCCGGCGTGACGTCCCGGCCCAGCTGGCCGAGCTGACGGAGCACGGCATCGGACTCATCGACATCGTCGTCGTGAACGTGAAGCCGTTCGCGCCCGAGGTGGGCGCCCGCCTTGTCGGCATCGACGAGGCGATCGAGATGATCGACGTCGGCGGCGCGGCGCTCCTCGGCGCGGGGGCCCGCAACAGCGCCGGCGTGGCTGCCGTCGCCAGCACCCGGCACTACGGCCAGCTCGTCCGCGAGATGCGCTCGTTCGGCGGCGTGTCGGCCGAGTTCCGGCAGGTCCTCGCGGCCGACGCGTTCGGGGCCGTGGCCGCCTACTACGCGGAGATCGCGGCCTACCTCAACCAGGTCGGCGGCAAGACGTTCCCGCAGCGCCTGGCGATGGTCCTCGAGAAGGTCGAGGACCTGCGCTACGGCGAGAACCCCCACCAGCAGGCGGCCTTCTACCGCGAGACGACCCACCGGAGCGGGACCCTGGCCGACGGGACCCAGCTGCAGGGCGGCGCGCCGTCGTTCAACAACCTGCTCGACCTCGACGCGGCGTATCGCATCGCCAAGGACTACACGACCCCGACCGTGGCGATCGCCAAGCACACCGATCCGGTCGGCCTGGCCTCGCACGACGAGCTCGTCGAGGCGTACCGCCACGCCCTGGAGACCGACCCGGTGGCGAGCTTCGGCGGGATCGTCGGGGTGAACCGGGAGCTCGACGGGGCGACCGCCCGCGAGATCGCGGCAAACAGCTACGAGGCCGTCGTCGCGCCCAGCTTCAGCGAGTCGGCGATGGGCATCCTGCGCGGCAAGTCCGGACTCGAGCTGCTGGCCATCCCGCCGGACCCCACCGAGGGCCTGCGCGACTACGGCATCGCGTCGCTCGACTTCAAGCGGGTGGCCGGCGGGCTCCTGGTACAGACGCTCGACGAGCTCGGCCTCGACAAGGGCCAGCTCCTCGTCGTGACCAAGCGCCGGCCGACGCTCGAGGAGCTCACCGACATGCTCTTCGCGTGGCGGGCCGTCCGGCACGTGCGCTCGAACGCGATCGTGCTCGCTCGCGGCGCCGCGACGGTGGGGATCGGGGCGGCCCAGGCGAGCCGCCAGACCTCGGTCGAGATCGCCCTGCGCCGGGCCGGCGACCGGGCCAAGCTCGCCGTGATGGCGTCCGACGCCTACTTCCCGTTCCCCGACGGGATCCAGGCCGCGGCGAACGCCGGTGTGACCGCGATCATCCAGCCGGGCGGCTCAATCCGCGACGAGATGGCGATCGAGGTCGCCGATCGGCACCACCTAGCGATGGTCTTCACCGGCCGCCGCCACTTCCGACACTAGCGGGACCGAAGCAATGGAACAGCTCCTCGCCCTCGAGATGGTCCGGGTGACCGAGGCGGCCGCCATCGCGTCGGCGCGGTCGATGGGTCGGGGCGACAAGGACGGGGCCGACCGGGCCGCCACCGAGGCGATGCGCCGGACGATGGACGAGATCGACATGGCCGGGACGATCGTCATCGGCGAGGGCGAGCGCGACAAGGCGCCGATGCTCTACATCGGCGAGGAAGTCGGCCGGCGCGACGAGGCAGGCCGGCGCACCGCCGAGGAGATCGACATCGCGGTCGACCCGCTCGAGGGCACGAACCTCGTCGCCCACGGCCAGGCGAACGCGATCACGGTGCTCGCGGCGTCCGAGCGCGGCGGCCTCGTCCACGCCCCGGACACATACCTCGAGAAGCTGTGCGTCGGACCGATCGCGGCCGGCAAGGTCGACATCCGCCTGACGCCGACCGAGAACCTGCTGCGCATCGCCTCCGCCCTCGGCCGGAGCGTCTCGGACATCACCGTGGTCATCCTCGAGCGGCCGCGCCACGACGCGCTCATCGCCGAGGTCCGCGAAGCCGGCGCGCGGATCAAGCTCATCAGCGACGGCGACCTGTCGGCGGCGATCTCCTGCGCGGTCTCGGGCACCGGCGTCCACGCCGTCATGGGCATCGGCGGCGCGCCCGAAGGCGTCATCACGGCGGCGGCCCTGCGCTGCCTGGGCGGCGAGATCCAGGCCCGGTTCCGGTTCCGGAACGACGAGGAGCGCCAGCGCGCGACGAAGATGGGCCACGGCGACGAGGAGCGCGTCTACCACACCGAGGATCTCGCCTCGGGCGACAACCTCGTCTTCGCGGCCACCGGGGTCACGAGCGGCGACCTGCTCGAGGGCGTCCGGTTCTTCGGCGGCGGCGCACGCACCCACTCGCTCGTCATGGCCTATCGGACCAAGCAGGTCCGCTTCGTGGACACGGTCCACATGTTCGACCGCTCGCGGCCGCCGTCGGTCCGTCTGTAGGGATCGCCCGGACGACAACGGCAGCATGGAAGACCGGACAGATCCGGGGTCGCCAACGCCGGATATGACGACGTGGTCGTCACGGCAACCGACAAGCCGGCACAGCTACCGCCACGCGCCGGCGGCGTCGCCCCAGCGGGCGACCGGGCGGACGGCCGCCGGGCCCTCGAGTGCGGCCTGGCGGCGGCGGGCCGTTTCGACCGTCTCGGTCCAGCCCGGCGGCACGAGACGGGGCGCGAGATCGGCCAGCGGCGCCAGCACGAACAGGCGATGCGCGGCCTCGACGTGCGGCACAGTCAGCGGCAGGGCCGCCTTGGACGGATCCGCCGACCGGCCCTCCGCCGGTCGTTCGACGGATAGCTGCGCCCGGCCGAACACGAGCAGGTCCAGGTCGAGCTCGCGCGGGCCCCAACGCTCGCGGTCCGCCCGCCCGAAGGCCCGTTCGAGGGACTTGAGGGCGACGAGCAGCGCCAGTGCGCCGGTCTCGGGGTCGGGGCCGGACGGCACATCGAGGGCAACGACCGCGTTGCGGAACGCGGGCTGGTCGGTGACTCCCCAGGGAGCCGTCGCGTAGAGCCGGGAGACGCCGCGCAGCCGGACGCCCGGCAGGGCTGCGAGCGCATGGACGCCGGCCGCCAGCGTCGCCCGCGCGTCGCCCAGGTTCGCCCCGAGCCCCACGTACGCCCTGACCCTGCCCATCGGTGGTCGCTCGACCCTCGCTAGACTCGGCCGATGGCCCGCGTCATCGTCCGCATCCTTCATCTCGAGCCCGGTCCGACCGCCGGGCCGCTGGAGCGGCTCCTCGCGGACGCGCGGCGCGCCGTCGGGGAGCGCCATGTCGCCGGCTTCCGGGCCGCCGGCGCGGACGACGTCCGCCTCGTTTCCGGGCCGCCCGACGATACACCGTTCGGGGCCCGCCTCCGGGCGATCGTGGCGGATGCCCGTCCCGGGCCGGCCGGCATCGTCGTGCTCGGCGCGGGTTCGCTGACCCTCGCCACGCTGGCGGACCGCCGGGCGTTCGTCGAGGCCGCCGCGGGTCCGGCCCGGAGCGCGCTCGCGAACAATCGGTACTCGGCGGACGCGGTCGCGATCGCCTTGGCCGACGAGCTACCAGCCGTCCCCGACCTGCCGGGCGACAACGCCCTGCCGCGCTGGATCGAGGAGGTGGCGGGCTGGTCGGTGGCCGACCTGCGCGCTCGGTGGCGGCTCCAGGTCGACCTCGACAGCCCACTCGATGTCGAGCTCACGCGACCCGGCGCCCTACCCCACGACGTCGGGGGCACGGTCCGCGAGCGCCTGGCGGCCGCCCGGCGGGTCGCCGCGGACCGGCGAGCCGAGCTCGTCGTGGCCGGCCGGACGAGCGCGGCGACCCTGCGCTGGCTCGAACGCTCGACCGCCTGCCGGGTACGAGCACTCGTCGAGGAGCGCGGCCTGCGGGCGAGCGCGCGCGTGGCACTCGCGGACGGGTCGGGCGCGCCGGGGCGGCCACCGCGCTCGGTCCTCGGCACGCTCCTGGATCGTGACGGGCCGGAGGCGCTCGGCGCCCGGCTCGCCGAGCTCGGCGACGCGGCGGTCATCGACACGCGGGTGCTCCTCGCGCACCGGCTCGGCGTCGACGAGTCATCCTGGCCGAGCCCCGAGGACCGGTTCGCATCGGACCTCCTCCTGCCCGATCGCGTCCACGACCCGTGGCTCCGCGCGATCACCCGGGCCGCCGTCGAGGGCCCGATCCCGATCCTCCTGGGTGGCCACACGCTCGTCGGGCCCGGCCTGCGGCTGGCGCTCCGGCCTCGCCGGTAAGTCCGCCGTGGACATCCGCCCCGAGCTGCGCCGCGCACCGCCCGACACCCGGCCACTGCCGCCGTCCGATCCGGTCCTCGTGGAGCACATCCGCGCGGAGATCGAGACCACCGGCCCGCTGACGTTCGCCCGGTTCATGGAGCTGGCGCTGGCCGATCCCGAGCATGGGTACTACGCCACGAGTGAGGACCGACCGACCCGTGCGGGCGACTTCCTCACCGCCCCCGAGCTCCACCCGATCTTCGGCGCGGTCGTCGCCCGATCCCTCGACGAGCAGTGGCGTGCGCTCGACCGGCCGGCTCGATTCCTCGTGCGGGAGTACGGCGCCGGGACGGGGGCCTTGGCCGAATCGATCCTCCGTGGCCTGGCGGACGACCGGAGGGAGTTGGTCGATGCGATCGCCTACGAACCCGTCGAGATCACGGCGGTCCGGCTCGACCGCATCCGGGAGCGCCTCGCCGGGGCCGGGTTCGCAGCCACCCTCGCGGCTGCCGAAGCCTCCGAACCGCCCCTCGACGGCGCGATCCTCGCCAACGAGTTCCTCGACGCCCTGCCCGTCCACCGGGTCGTCCAGCGGGACGGTCGGCTGGTCGAGCGGCACGTCGGCTGGTCGGCCGAGCAAAGCCGGTTCGAGGACGTGGACGCGGCGCCGTCGAGCCCGGCCGTCGCCGGACGCCTGAGCGCCGAGGGCATCGAGCTCGCCGAGGGCCAGGCCGCCGAAGTCCGGCTCGCGACCGACGACTGGGTGGCCGCGATGTCGGGCCGCATCGGGCGCGGGTTCGTGACCATCGTGGATTACGGCGCACCGGCGACCGACCTGTACGGCCCGACCCGGCACGACGGGACCCTGCGCGCCTACACCGGCCAGCGCGCCCACGCCGACCCGTACGTGGCGATCGGACGCCAGGATCTGACCGCGCACGTCGACTTCACGGCGCTCGAGCGGGCGGCGGCCGCCCAGGGCTGGCGTTCGCTCGGCCTGACGACGCAGGCGGAGTTCCTCATGGGCTCGGGGTTCGGGGCGCTCTTCGCGGCCCGCCAGTCGGCACCGGACGTGGAGCCCGAGGCGTACCTCGCCCTCCGCGCCTCGGCCGCCCGGTTGCTCGATCCGCGCGCGCTCGGTGGTTTCCGCGTCCTCGTCCTGGGCCGAGGCGTCCCGGACGACACGGCGCTCGGCGGACTTGGCTACCGGCTCCAGGGCCAGGAGTGAAACGGGCGCCCGCTGGGGGACGGGCGCCCGTATGAGACATACGGAGGACCCGTCGCGTGGTGGGCTGCCGCGACGACCGGGAGACAGAGTCGGGGAGCGGATCGCGCCGAGCGCGCGTGCAGGTTCGCGTTCCGCTCCCCGCCTGTGTGCCGTGCCCGGCGAGACGGAGCCTGCGCCGGTGCATATCGGCGGAGCAATAGGGCAACCGCCGTATATCGAGCCCGTCTCGCAGGCCGACGGCGGCCCTCGACCGCGCCTCCATCCGAGCACGCCTGCCGGACCTCCTTTGCTAGAATGGCCCGACGGTCACCTCGTGGTGGACGTCCCCGAAGCCCAGTGACGACGACCGTGCCCGCGCCGCACGCGTCGAAGTGAGGATCCGTGACCGCGATCTGGTACATCGTCGGGTTCGCCTTCGCCGGGGTGTCGTTCGTGTTCCTGACGATCGGCATGGCCTGGCTGATCTCGCACCGGAACCGCGGCGATGTCCACAAGGGCCTGCCGTATGAGAGCGGCATCGACACGTACGGCGACACCCACGCCCGATTCGGCCTGAGCTTCTACATCTACGCGCTGCTCTTCGTCGCCTTCGACATCGAGGTGATCTTCATCTACCTCTGGGCGCTCGTCTTCCGACAGGAGCTCCTGGGCGGACTGGTGAGCATGCTCATCTTCGTGGGGATCCTCCTGCTCGGCCTCGCCTACGCCTGGCGCAAGGGTGTGCTGACGTGGCGGTGACATCCGGGACCGGCGGGTCCCGGGCACGCTCGCGCGCCGCCGCGCCGGCCTCGAACGTACCGGCCGTCGTTCCGGGCGGGACGGACGTCACGGAGCCGATCGTCGTCGCCAATGCGCTCTGGCAGTCGAGCGATCCGCTCGCCTACCTGGCCGGGAGCCAGAACGACATCACCCACCTGGCCGAGGTCGAGGCGTCCGGCCTGGGCCGGCGCGACGATGCGCGGTGGGGCGGCGCGCTCGAGATCATCCCGACCAAGGCCGACTACGTCCTGGACCTCGTGCGCGCCAACAGCCTGTGGCCGCTGCTCTCGGGGCTGGCCTGCTGCGCCATCGAGATGATGTCCGCCGCCACGAGCGTCAACGACATGGACCGCTGGGGCATGTTCCCGTTCCGGGCCAGCCCCCGCCAGGCGGACGTCCTCATCGTGGCCGGCACGTGCACGACCAAGATGGCCGGCCCGCTCGTCCGGCTCTGGGAGCAGATGCCCGAGCCGAAGTGGTGCGTGGCGATGGGCGACTGCACGTGCTCCGGCGGGCGGTACAAGCGGAGCTACTCCACCATCCAGGGGATCGACCGGATCCTGCCGGTGGACGTTTACATCCCCGGCTGCCCGCCGCGGCCCGAGGGCCTCATCTACGGGATGATGAAGCTCCAGCAGATCGTCAAGGACCGGCGCGGCCACTGGCCGGACCGGGCCATCGGCCCCACCGTCCCCGACGGGGTGTGAGGCGGTGGATCGCCATCTCAAGCGCCGCCTCGAGGAACGGTTCGGAGAGCAGCTGACGGGGCCGATCCGCCAGCGTCACGACGAGACCGAGATGCGCATCGCGGCCGGCGACGTCGCGCTGGTCATGCGCTCCCTCCACGACGAGTCGGAGTTCCGGTTCACGTTCCTCGCGGACCTGTGCGGCGTGGACACCGGCCAGGTCATGCAGGCCGTCTACCACCTGTGGAGCGAGACGAGCGGCGACTGGCTGCGCGTCGTGGCCGACGGGCTGTCCCGGGACGACCCGCGCGTCCCTTCGGTGACCTTCCTCTGGAAGGGCGCCGAGTGGCAGGAGCGCGAGGCCTACGACATGTTCGGGATCACGTTCGAGGGCAACCGCGACCTGCGCCGGATCTACATGCCGCCCGACTACACGAGCTTCCCGCTGCGCAAGGACTTCTACCTCCCCGACGACGCCTCCCGGTCGCCCGGGGCCGGCGTTCGCCACATGGAGCAGGTCCACGCCCCGACCAACGCCGCGCCGGACGCCCTCGTCCGGCGCGCGACGGCCCGTTGAGCGGCACGTCCGGACACTGACCGCATGACCGCCACCCACGACCCGAGCCGCGGAGCCGCCGACCCGCACGCCGGCCAGCACGCGTCCCAGGACGATCCGCGGGTCTGGCTCGACGAGCAGATCGGCGTCTTCGAGCCCATCCCGCCGTACCCGCCCCGGACGGAGCGCGAGGGCGAGTTCTACACCCTCGGTGACGGCGAGATGTTCATCAACATCGGGCCCCAGCACCCGTCGACCCACGGCGTGCTGCGGGTCGTGCTCAAGATCAACGGCGAGCGCGTCGTCGACCTCGACCCGGTCCTCGGCTACCTCCACCGGGGCGTCGAGAAGCTGTGCGAGAACGCCGACTACCACCAGGCGATCTGCTACACCGACCCGCTCGAATACGTGAGCTCGCTGTTCATGGAGTGGGCGCCGGTCATGGCGTTCGAGAAGCTGCTCGACGTCCAGGTGCCCCGCCGCGCCGAGTACATCCGGGTCCTCACCGGGGAGCTCAACCGGATCATGAGCCACATCATGTTCGTGGGCTGGATGGCTCTCGACCTGGGCGGCCTGACACCGATCCTGTGGGGCTTCATCGAGCGCGACGAGATCGTCGAGATGCTGGCCGGCATCACCGGCCAGCGGATGCTCTTCAACTACTTCCGGATCGGCGGCGTCAACGGCGACCTCAACCACGAGTTCCTGAGCCGCCTCGGGCGGTGGATGAGCCACGCGACCCACCAGCTCGACACGGAGCTGGCACTGCTCAACGAGAACGAGATCTTCGTCCGGCGGATGCGCGGCCTCGGCATCATCGATCGCGAGACCGCCCTCCGGATGTGCCTGAGCGGGCCGAACCTGCGCGCGACCGGCCTGCCCTTCGACGTCCGGCGGGCTCACCCGTACAGCGTCTATCCGGACCTCGACTTCGACATCCCGACGCGGTCCGAGGGCGACTGCCTGGCCCGCTACCTGCTGCGCATGGACGAGGTCCGCCAGAGCCTGCGGATCATCGACCAGTGCCTCCACGAGATGCCCGACGGCCCGGTCCTGGCCAAGCTGCCGCGCCTGCTCCGACCGCGGCCGGGCCGCGCCTACGCCGCGATCGAGGGCCCGCGCGGCCAGCTCGCCACGTACGCCATCAGCGACGGCACCGACCAGCCGTTCCGGATGCGCATCCACGACCCGAGCTTCGTCAACCTCCAGAGCGTCGGGCTGCTCATGCCCGGCAACCTCATCGCCGACACGATGGCCGTCATGGCCTCGCTCGACCCGATCATGGGAGGAGTAGACAAGTGAATCCGACTTGCCGCTCGGTGGTCGGACTCATGGCTCACCGAGGTCCGAGGCGGAGCTCCGCGACGCCATCGGCCCGAGGTTTCAAGTGACCGCCGTCGTCGGCCGGACGTGGAGCCATCTGACCCTCGTGGGACGGGTCCTCGTCGTCGCGATCGCGGTCCTCGTCGCCCTCCTCCTCCCGCTCCTCGTCATCGTCGTCGCGTTCGGCGGCAACATCCTCGACTTCCTGGGCGCCAACCTGCCGCTCGTCCGGTTCGTCGTCGCCGCGTCGGCGATCCTGCTGATGACCGTACCCACGGCGTTCCTGATCATCTACATGGAGATGAAGGTCATCGCCCTCATGAACCTGCGGGTCGGGCCCGACCGGGTCGGCCCGTTCGGCTCGGCCCTGTCGGTCGTCCACGGCCTCAAGGTCCTCATGAAGGAGGACTTCACCCCGACCGGCGCGGACCCGCTGGTGTTCACGTGGGCGCCGGTCGTCGTGTACCTGGCGAGCGTCATGACGCTGCTCGTCATCCCCTTCGGGCCCGGGCTCTTCGGCCAGGGCGACATCAACCTCGGCCTGCTGTACTTCTTCGCGGTGGGCGGTCTCTCGGTCGTCGGGCTGCTCATGGCCGGCTGGTCGAGCTTCAACAAGTACTCGCTGCTCGGCGGATTGCGGGCGGCGGCCCAGGTCGTGAGCTACGAGATCCCGCTCGCCCTGTCGGTCGTGGGGGTCATCCTCCTAGCCGGCTCGATGAGCCTCAACAGGATCGTGCTCATGCAGAACCCCTCGTTCCTCGACTGGAACATCTTCAAGCAGCCGCTCGGCGCCCTCATCTTCCTCATCGCCGCCACGGCCGAGGCGAACCGCACGCCCTTCGACCTGACCGAGGCCGACAGCGAGATCGTGGCCGGCTACGCGACCGAGTACAGCGGCATGCGCTTCGGGTTCTTCTTCTTCGCCGAGTACGTGAACGTGTTCATCGTCTCGGCGCTGACGGTGACCCTCTTCTTCGGCGGCTGGCAGGCCCCGATCGACTGGCCGTGGCCGATGGCCGGGCAGATCGACCCGGGCAGCCTCGGCATCGGCCTGCTCATCCTCGTCGCGGTCGTGCCGCTCATCGGCACCCTCGCGCTGGCCGCCCCGTTCTTCGTCGCCCGCAGCTCGATGCCGTGGTGGCAGGCGCTCATCATCGGGTTCGTCCTGTTCAACCTCCTCATGGTCGTGGCGATCGGCGGCTGGGCGTTCGTGAGCCTGGACTGGGTGGCCGGCCTGTTCTGGTTCCTGGGCAAGACGTACGTCTTCGTCTTCACGTTCGTATGGCTGCGCGGCACGCTGCCCCGGGTACGGATCGACCAGCTCATGGGCTTCGCCTGGAAATGGCTCCTGCCCGCCTCGCTGCTCAACCTGTTCGTCACCGCCGCGGCGATCCTCGTGGTCGCCCCGAAATGAGGGCGCGATGAGCCTCATCCCGGGCCTGGGCATGGTCAAGGGCATGGCGATCACGCTGCGCCGCTTCTTCGAGCCCAAGGCGACGATCCGCTACCCGGAGACGCCGGCGACGATCCCCCACAAGTTCCGGGGTCGCCTGCAGCTCCTCTACGACGAGTGGGGCACGCTCAAGTGCGAGACCTGCTTCCAGTGCGCCCAGGCCTGCCCGATCGAGTGCATCGACATGGGCGGAACGGACACGAAGGGCCGGTACCACGTCCATTGGGGCGCCGCCGAGACGTACGGCGAGCGGCGCGAGGAATCCGCGTTGCGCCGCTCGGGCCGTACCGTGCCGGACGAGGCCTATGCCCACTTCGCGCGGCCCGACGACCTGTCCGCCGTGGACGAGATCCTCGACGAGTACGACCGCGATCCCGGGAACATGCTCCGGATCCTCGAGGCGACCCAGGCCCGCTACGGCCACCTCCCGGTCGCCGCACTCAAGCGCATCTCACACGCCACCGGCGCGTGGTACGCGATGATCTACGGGACGGCGTCCTACTACCGGCACCTGCGCTTCGAGCCGCCGACGGAGGATGCCCTCGGGGCGCCCGCGCCGGCCGCGTCGCCGGAGCCGGCCACGTCGACCCGGGCGCGCCG
>DASVIK010000497.1:0-7760 GCA_036382135.1 Candidatus Limnocylindrales bacterium
CTCGACCTTGCCGCCGCCGTGGATGTGCGCCTCGAACCGGGCGAACCGCTCGTCGTCGGACATGCCCGGGTGGAACTCCAGGCGTTCTGTCGAGCGCTGGGCGAGCGGCAGGACAGGGTCGAGCGACAGTGGATCGGTCACCGCCTGACGCTACGCGGCCCCGGGCGGTGCGTCAACCGGGGAGCCGTGGCGCCTGGCAAGCTGGGCGTGCGGCCAGCCAGCGGGTGGAGGTCGCCGAGGCGTGGCAGGGCCCTGCTCGCCCTCCCGTTGGCTCGCTGTCGCGTGCCACACATGGCAGAAACGCGAGGACCGGCGCCCTACTCCCCAGTGAACCGGGGCGCGCGCTTCTCGCGGAAGGCGGCGAGGCCTTCCGCGTGATCGGCCGAGCGTCCCGCGATGCCCTGGAGGTAGGCCTCGTTGGCCAGGGCCTGCTCGAGGGTCGCGGTCTCGGCGAACGCCAGAGCGCGCTTCGTGAGGGCCATCGCCCGCGGCGATCCGGCGGCCAGGTGCGCCCCGAGCGACGCCGCCTCACCCAGCAGCGCGTCCCCGGCCACCACCCGGCTCACGATCCCGAGCCGCTCGGCGTCGGCGGCACTCAGAGGGTCGCCGATGAGCGCGAGCTCGGCGGCGCGGGCGCTCCCCACGAGGCGCGGCAGGAACCAGCTGGCGCCGCTGTCCGGTACGAGGCCGATGCGCCCGAAGGCGAGCACGAACGACGCACCCTCGGCCGCGATGCGCAGGTCGCAGGCGAATGCGAGCGAGCATCCCGCGCCGGCGGCCACGCCGTTGATCGCCCCGATGACCGGCTTCGAGAGCCGGCGGACCGCCAGGATGAGGGGGTTGTAGCGATCGCGGACCTCGTCCTCGAGCGTCGGGTGCTCGCCGCCGAACGGCTCCCTGAGGTCCTGGCCCGCGCAGAACGCCCGACCTTCGCCGGTCAGGATGACCGCCCGGATCTCGGGGTCCCGGTCGACCCGGCGGAGGGCGGCCAGCAGGCCCGCCTTCATCGGCCGGTCCAGGGCGTTGAGCGCCTCCGGCCGGGCAAGGGTGATCGTCGCGACCCGGTCGGCGACAGCGACCCTGACGGTCTCCGTCCCCGCGGTCATCAGCCGGCGAATTCGACGAGTTGGCCATCCACGAGCTCGAAGACCCGTCGGTCGATCGGCTCATCGGCCCCGCCGGACTCCTCCAGGACGAATTCGGCGAACAGCACGGCGAACGCTGCGTCGTCGGGGCGGAGCGTGCCTGCCACGAGGAGATGGCGCTCGGGCAGCCCGACGAGGACCCGACCCGTCGCCCCCAGCTCGCGCACGAGATGTGCACGCACCTCGGGGAGGAGGATGCGTGCCGCGTCGCTGCCCTCGCCGCTGTCCGAGGAGAGGAGACGCCGGTCGCCCGACACCTCGTCGGTCCACGGCGCACGTGCGGACCAGGCCCGAAGGTTGCCGATCGCCGCGTCCTGCACCGCCTCGATGCCGACGCCCCACGACGAAAGGTGATCGCCGTTGACCACGACGTCGAAGCCGGTCGCGGCCAGCGTGTAGACGACGGGCAGCCCGCACGGTCCCTCGTCGAGCAGCGGCTGGGCCTGGGACGCCGAGCCCTCGGAGGCACGGACCGCATGGAGCGACGCGATCGGCCGGCCCTGGGTGCCGACGGGTCGGAGGGCCGGCACGATGATCGATCGGGCGGCATTGAAGTCGTGCTCAGGAGCGTCCGCGGCGAGGGACGCCGGCTGATCCGGGGCGGTGCGATGGCCGCTCACCGGAGAGTCGGCGAGGAGCGGCTCGAAGATCGACGGCGGCGCGTCGCGCAACGCTCCCGCCTGCTCCTCGTCGAAGGCGCGGCCGTAGTCGCTGCCCTCGCCGGTCCGCGGCCGTGCGCCCGGATCGCCGTTCCCGCCTCGTCCGTCTTCTTCCACGCCCTGCCCGCCCTTCTGCTGGATCGCTCCAGCCTACCGGCCGCTCCAGCGCGGCGCGCGTTTCTCGACGAAGGCCGCCATGCCCTCGCGCTGATCCTCGCTCCCGAACAGGCCGAAGAACGTGCGTCGCTCTGCGTCGAGGCCGTCCGTCAGGCTGAGCTCGAAGGCCCCCCGGACCGCCTCCTTGGCGGCCAGCACCGCCAGCGGCGGCATGGCCGCGATCCGGGCCGCGAGTGCGACGGCCGCGGCGACCGTCGCCTCGGCGGGCACGACACTCGTGACGAGGCCGAGCGCGTCGGCCTCCCGGGCATCGATGGACCGCCCCGTGAGGATGAGCTCCATCGCCTTGGCCTTGCCGATGGCCCGGGTCAGGCGCTGCGTGCCGCCCGCTCCGGGGATGACCCCGATCTTGATCTCCGGCTGGCCGAACTGGGCATCGTCGCCGGCGACGATCATGTCGCAGGTCATCGCCAGCTCGCAGCCGCCCCCGAGCGCGTATCCGCGCACCGCGGCGATGAGCGGCTTCCGGAAGCGCCGGATCCGGTCCCAGACCTCGAACGCGCCACCGGCCGCCAGGCTCTCGGACGTCTGGTCGATGAGTTCCTTGATGTCGGCGCCGGCCGCGAACGCTCGCTCGCCGGCTCCGGTGATGACCACGCACCGGCAGGCCGGGTCCCCATCGAGGCGCTCGAGCGTCGCGGCGAGCCGCTGGAGCAGCGCGTCGTTGAGGGCGTTGAGCTGGGCCGGCCGATCGAGGGTCAGAAGCGCCACGTGCGACGCGGCGTCGCCCTCCGCGGATGCCGGGCCTCCCGCCGTCGCGGGCGCCGGGAACTCCACGCGCAGGATCTCCGGCTCGTCAGGGCTCGGCCGCGGCTCGTCGGCGCTCTGCCGCGGCGTGGCGGTGGCGGATGGCGCGTCGGTCAATGGATCCTCGCCTCGTCGGTCCACCGTGGGTGGTTCGTCACAGTATCCACACTCGGGGAAGGGGCCGAGCACGGTCCGGCCGCGCGACGCTCAGCGGCGAGCCGCCCGATAGAACGCCATCATCGCCTCGTTGAAGAGCGCCGGCCGGCGGGCCATGACCTCATGGCCGCAGCCGGGGGCGACGAACAGCTGCGCCTGGGGGAGCTGGCGCATCATCCCCCAGGCGTGATCGACGGGCACGAACGGGTCCCGGTCGCCGACGCAGACGAGCGTCGGCAGCCTGATCTGACGCAACTCGTTCGGGGTGAGCAGGGGCTGGACGACCACGTCGGCCGCGATCGCCGGGAGGAGGCGCCGCCACGCATCGACGCCTTGGCCGGCGTCGTGCTGGCGGGCGAGGTTGGCGAGCCAGGCCGGGTCACCGTCGGCGCGGGCCGGATCCATGAGCCGTCGGGCCACCGTGGCGCGGGGTTCGCGCTGCGTCGTGATCGACGCGATGAGCAGGCTGTGGAGCCGCTCGGGGTGTGCCGCCGCGTAGGTGAGCGCGGTCATCGCGCCCATGGAGAACCCGGCCAGGTGGAACCGCTCGATACCCAGCGCATCCACGAACGCCGCCAGGTCGTCGACGAGCAGACGGTGCGTCCAGCCGTCGGCCGCGTCCCAGCGCGTGCGGCCGTGCCCACGGGCGTCAGGCAGGTAGCACCGGAAGGTCCGCGACAGGATCGGTCGCTGGGCGGCCCAGTCGTCGGACCCGAGCGACGTGGCGCCGTGCAGGAGGATGAGCGTCGGCGTGGCCTCGTCGGCCCCATCGGGGACATCGAGGTCGTAGCCGACATCGATCCCGTTCGCGCGGATCGTGGGCACGCGATCGGCGGCCTTACGAGTGCGGTCGGGCCGAGGCAGCGACGGGCGTGCGCTCCATCGTCGAAGTGTAGGCGAGGTCGATGTGCCGCTCGACCGGGCCGGGGACGACGACCCGCGCGCCTACAATCCCCCCATGAGCGACCCGGCCGGCGACGCCCCCGCGACCCGTATCGAGCGCGACTCCATGGGCGAGATGGCCGTGCCGGCCGACGCCCTGTACGGCGCGTCGACCCAGCGGGCCGTCCTGAACTTCCCGATCAGCGGCCAGCACATGCCGCGTGGTTTCATCTGCGCCCTCGCGCTCATCAAGCGGGCGGCCGCCGAGACGAACGCGGAGCTGGGGGTGCTGGCGCCCGACATCGCGGCGGCGATCGTCGCCGCCGCCGACGAGGTCGTCGCGGGCCGTCACGACGCGCAGTTCCCGATCGACGTCTACCAGACCGGCTCGGGCACCTCGACGAACATGAACGCGAACGAGGTCATCGCCCACCTCGCGAGCGCCCGGCTGGGTCGGGCCGTCCACCAGAACGACCACGTGAACGCCGGCCAGTCCTCGAACGACAACATCCCGACCGCCCTCCAGCTGGCGGCCGCGATCGCGATCCAGGAGGACCTCCTGCCGAGCCTCGAAGTGCTGTTCGACGCCCTCACCGCCAAGGCGGCCGAGTTCCACGAGGTCGTCAAGACGGGCCGGACCCATCTCCAGGATGCGACGCCGATCCGTCTCGGCCAGGAGTTCGAGGGTTACGCGGGGCAGGTCGCGGAAAGCATCCGTCGGGCGCGAGCGGCCCAGGCCGAGCTGCTCGCCGTGCCGCTCGGCGGCACGGCGGTCGGGACGGGGATCAACACCCACCCGAAGTACGCCGCTCGAACCTGCGAACGCCTGTCCGAGTTGACCGGGCTCGACGTCCGCGAGACCGACAACCACTTCCACGCCCAGGCCACGATCGACGCGGTCATCGCCGCGCACGGCGGGCTCCGCACGATCGCGCTCAGCCTGTGGAAGATCGCCAGCGACGTCCGGCTCATGGGCACGGGCCCGCGTGCCGGCATCGGCGAGCTCGCCCTGCCGGAGACCCAGCCGGGCTCGTCGATCATGCCCGGCAAGGTGAACCCGGTCATCGTCGAGAGCCTGACCATGGTCGTGGCGCGGGTCGTCGGCAATGACGCCACGATCGCCTTCGCCCAGACCGGCAGCTTCCTGGAACTCAACGTGATGCTGCCGGTCACCGCGCTGGCGATCCTCGAATCGATCGGGTTGCTGGCGGCGTCCGCCCGCAACTTCGCCGACCGCTGCGTCCGCGGCCTGGTCGCAACGGAGCGCGGGCCGCAGCTCCTCGAGCAGGGCCTGATGCTCGCGACGGCGCTCGCTCCGGTGATCGGTTACGACGCCGCGGCGGCCCTGGCCAAGGAGGCGCTCAAGAGCGGCCGGACCATCCGCGACCTGGCCCGCGAGCGGGGCATCGCCCCCGACGAGCTCGACCGGATCCTCGACCCGGCGCGGATGACCGCCCCCGGCTTCGAGGGCTCGGGCGGAGGCGGCTGACCGGCGAGTCGGCGCCCGTCCGGAGCGCTCGCTGGCACGTTCGTCGCTCTGATACGATCGGGCCGATGTCCACCAGCCCCTGGGATCGCGCCTCGCGGATGCTCGTGCCGGTCGACGGTCGGCGGCACGCGGAGATCTCCGTCCTCGATCCGGGCCTGCCCGATGTCGCGACCCTGTTCACGTTCATGCGCGACGCGGAGCTCCGGTTCCAGACGCTGCGGATGCGGATCGAAGAGAGGAACGTGGGCGTCGGCGGCGAGCGGCGCACCGTCCACGAGGTGAGCCTCCGCCACCCTGGCGATGCCAAGGTCATCTCGACCGACCCCGAGGGCGCCATCTCGAGCGACTACCGCGTCTGGATCTCGGATGGGGAGACCGTCCGGACCTACTCGGGCGTCCACCGGCTGGGCACGGAGCGGCCGGTCCGGCGCCGGGTCGTGGGCCTCGACGACCCCGACCTGCCCGGTCGATCGACCGTCTACGTGCCGGTCACGCCGCTGCCGATGGAGTCGATCGTCGAGACGATGGTCCACCCGGGCGGCTTCGCCCAGAACGTGCTGGCCACCGGGGAGTGCTGGATCGGCGGAACGGCAGCGGTCGGCGGTCGCGAGGCCATCGTGGTCGAGTCCGACCATCCGCGCACGATCGAGATCGGCGCCGACCGGCCCGACCACCACGTCCAGCTCAGCGTCGACCGCGAGACCGGCGTCGTCCTCCGGCTCGTGGAGACGATCGCGGGCCTGGTCACGCGGATGGCGACCGTGACGAGCCTGGGACCGGACGTCGCGCTCCCGCCGTCCGCATTCGTCTTCACGTTCCCGACGGGTACGACCCTCATCTACTGAGCCGGGGCCGGCGGGCCCGCTCCGAAAACGACGAAGCCGGCGGGCGGGACCCACCGGCTTCGATTCTGCTCCGAGGGTTGAGGGTCAGATGACCTCGAGCTCGTGCTCGATGGCCGCCAGCTCCTCGGGCGTCCCCTGGACCTTGGGGCCTTTGAACCAGTTCTTCGCCGATACCGCATACCAGAGCGCGGCCCCGCCGAGCACGACGAGGAAGACGACCGGCGTGAAGTTGATGTCCGCCCATACCAACCCGTTGGCGTCCGCCTGGGGCAGGTACTGCGGGAGCATGAACAGGACGCAGATGAAGACGACCCAGATGGTCGCGACCGTGCCCACGAGCGGGCCCCACCGGCCAAGCGTCCACGGCCCCGGCTGGAAGCGTGAACCAGCCCGGACGCGGAGGTACACCGGGGCGACGTAGGCCACGTACAGGCCGATGACGGCGATCGACGTGATCGCGAAGTAGGCGACGGGGCTCCACAGGTACGGCACGCCCAGGATGAAGGCGCCCACCGCGGCGAGCCAGATCGAGTTCGTGGGTGTGCGGGTCCGATGATTGATCCGGTGCCAGAACGTGCTGCCGGGGATGGCGCCGTCGCGCGCGAACGCGTAGATCATCCGCGAGTTCGCGGTAACGGACGACATGCCGCAGAAGAACTGTGCGCCGATCACCAGGAACAGGATGACCAGCCCGCCGGTCTGGCCGACGGCGTCGATCCAGATCTGGGCCGGGGGCACAAGGGCCGAGAACGCGTGGTCGAAGCCGTTGACCATCGAAACCGTTCCGTCGGCCGCAGTCACCTGGAACACCGCGTCGGGCGTGATCGCGATGTTCATCGCCACGAGCAGGATGAACCCGGCGATGACGGACACGATCACCGAGTAGATGATGCCCTTGGGCGCCGAGCGGGCCGCGTCGTGGGTCTCCTCGGACATGTGGGCCGACGCGTCGTACCCGGTGAGCGTGTACTGGGCGTTGAGAAGGCCGATCAGGGCGACGTACAGCGCGATCCCGCCGATCATCGGTCCTGGCCACCCGCTCTGGGGGGTGCTGCCCGTCCGATCGACAAAGGTCGAGAACACGGTGCCGAGGTCCGTCCGGGTGTGTTGATTCAGGACGACGGCCACGAGGACGATCGCGCCGACGCCGACGAGGTGCCACCACACCGAGAGATCGTTGAGGAGCTTGACGATCCGGATCCCGAACGTGTTCAGCAACGCGTGGATGATCAGGACGATGCCGTAGATGAGGATCGTGTACGGCGCGTCCGTCGGATACCCGAAGAGGTAGTTCAGGAACGCCTGTGTGAACAACGACAGGCCAAAATCGATGCCGGCCGTGACGGCGACCTGGCCGACCAGGTTGAACCATCCGACAAACCAGCTCCAGCGGGCGCCGTTGCGGCCCGACTCGTCGGCCAACTTGGCGGCCCAGTAATACAGGCCACCGGCTGTCGGGTAGCTAGATGCGACCTCCGCCATGCCGAGGGCGACGAAGATGACGAAGACGCCGACGACGAGCCAGCCGATCGCCCATGGTCGTCCTCCTCGACGGTCCCGCGACCCTGCAGCGCGTCGCGGTCTCCATGCGTGCGCTTTCGTATTGACACGGGACCCTGTCCGGACTCTAAAGTGCCGCATTCCGCGCGAAGTGCCCAGA